>JAZGER010000074.1:0-17393 GCA_036478835.1 Gammaproteobacteria bacterium
ATGCGAAAAAGCAGGGTGACTATTGTGACGAGAATAAACTGGAACGGGATAGGCATAAATGCGATAAAGATGCCGGCGGCAGCTGCGGGTGGAACGGTGCGCTTGCTAAGAACAAAGATACCCGGAAAATTAAGTTTTAGTCCCAGGCGTTGGATGGCCCAGTGTTCATTGATTTTCTTTTCGGAGGGCAGGTTCCGGCGTAGGAATTGTCTATTCATTTCAGACTCAAGCTGCCAGGCTTGTGTTTTTTTGCTAGTGTAAACATGCGTATTTTAACGGGAATTGCCGCTGTATCTTGATGGCGACAGTTTCATAATGCGACACAGGTCACGTTACCGTTGTGACTGATGCCCCGGCCTTTTGTGGGTTTAGGCTCTAATGATTTTGTAATTACGAGAATCGTAGATAATTGATGGGCGAGCGTTTGTTCCCAGGTCACCCGGTACAATGAAGTCAACTGGCTTGCTGAATTCGCGCTGAAGACGGGCCCGGTGCCTGATGGGTGGCCGAGTGCTAGCATTAGCACTGGTGGAAACAATTGCGCCTCCCCACGCGTTACAAAGCGCCTGGCAAACCGGGTGTGCGCTGAGGCGAACCGCCAGGGTTGGGTGGTTGCCGGTTAACCAGTAGGGACATTCCGGCCGGGTCGGTAACAGCCAGGTGACATGCCCTGGCCAGGTTTTATTCAGCTGGCGATTGAGCGTGTTATTAATCGGTTGCAGGAAGGGCTGAACCTGTTTCAGGTCACTGGCAATTAGAATCAGCCCTTTTGATAGGGGGCGATTTTTTAAGGCGAGTAAATGTGCCACAGCGCCGGCATTCAGCGGGTCGCAGCCTAAACCGAAGACGGCTTCTGTCGGGTAGGCAATGATGCCACCTTTTCGTAGCGCGTGAACTGCCTGTCTGATATGTAGTGTTGTCGGCATTGTGTGAAATGCGATCGGAGGTCAGGTGCGAGTTAATTGCTAACTCTTATTTTCCTGTTCCGGTTCCTGTTCAGGCTCTTCTTCCCAGGGCTCTGCAAATTTGCATTCCTGTTGCGGACAGACCCGTTCAGTGCCACGTTTTTTAGTTGTCTTTATAGACAGTATTGGCCAGTTGCAGGTTGGGCATGGGCCTTCAACCGGTTTATTCCAGATAGCATAATCACAATCGGGGTAACTTGAACAGGAAAAAAATATTTTTCCACGCCGGGATTTGCGTTTAAGGATAGTCCCTTTGTTACATTTTGGGCATTCGATGCCGGTGTCTTCAGGTTTTTCCAGCGGCTCAATAAATTTACAGTCCGGGTAACTGCTGCAACCTATAAATTTACCGTACCGACCGGCGCGGATGATTATTGGGGAGTCGCATTCAGGGCAGCTCCTGCCTTCGATAACCTCAGGCTCAGACGTTTCTTCACCGTCCATATTGCGTGTGTAATCACAGTCAGGGTATCCGCTACAGCCTACAAAACGACCGCGTTTACCGAGACGAATATTGAGTGGCTTACTGCATTTTGGACAGTCTTCATCCATCGCTTCGGTGGTGACTTCGCTGCGAGAAACGCTGGCCTCTTTATCGACGATCAAATCTTTAAAGGGGCGCCAGAACTCGCGCATCACAGGAATCCATTCTTTCTCGCCACGCGATACGGCATCAAGCTCGTCTTCAAGCCTGGCGGTGAAATCATAGTCGACATATTTTGTGAAATGGTTCGACAGGAACTTGCTAACAACACGGCCAACATCAGTTGGAAAGAAGCGACGTTTATCCAGCGTGACGTAATCGCGGTTTTGTAGTGTGGAAATAATGGAGGCATAGGTCGATGGGCGACCGATTCCATGTTCTTCCAGTGATTTCACCAGGCTGGCTTCACTGTAACGTGGAGGGGGTTCGGTGAAGTGTTGTTCCGGGCGGATTTCCAGTAGTTTGACCTTGTCGCCTTTTTTCATGGCCGGCAGCTGATTGTCATCGTCTGCTACGCGCTTGGCATCATCGATACCTTCCTGGTAAATCGTGATGAAGCCTGGTTTGACCAGTGTTGATCCGGTCGCTCTAATACGGTTGCCTTTGCCGCATTCAAACTCCACGCCGACCGTATCGATCGTGGCATGAATCATTTGACAGGCGACCGTTCGCTTCCAGATCAGGTCATACAGTTTGAATTGTTCGATACTGAGATGGCGTTTGATTTCATCGGGAACATTTCGTGCCGATGTCGGACGAATAGCTTCATGCGCTTCCTGCGCGTTTTTGGCTTTGGTTTTGAAGGTGCGGATTTTTTCCGGCAGGTTTTCCTTGCCATAGCGTTCAGTAATTAACTCGCGAAGTTCATCGAGCGCTTCGGCAGCAAGATTGACCGAGTCGGTACGCATATAGGAAATAAGACCAACGGCACCTTCGCCAATATCGATACCTTCATATAGCTGCTGAGCAATCCGCATCGTGCGACTGGCACCAAAGCCCAGTTTGCGAGACGCTTCCTGTTGCAATGTCGATGTTGTGAACGGTGCAGCCGGGTTACGTCTGCGCTGCTTTTTCTCAATCGTATCGACAACCAGCTCGCCTTTGCCGGCCTTTTCAAGTTCCTTCTGGACTTTGTTTGCCTGAGGTTCTTCGGTGACGGTGAATTGTTCGAGCTTATCGCCGTGCAACTGGGTTAGTTTTCCGGAAAACGCCTGCTTGTCTTTTTCAAGGTCGACTTCAACCGACCAGTATTCGCGGCTGACGAATTTTTCAATTTCATCTTCGCGTTCGGCGATCATTCGCAGGGCTGGGCTTTGTACTCGGCCAGCCGAAAGTCCGCGGCGAATTTTTTTCCATAACAGAGGCGACAGGTTGAAACCAACCAGGTAGTCCAGTGCACGCCTTGCTTGCTGAGCATTGACCATTTCCACGGATAGCTCACGCGGGTGCTGCATGGCTTCCTGGATGGATCGTTTGGTTATTTCATGAAAAACCACTCGAAAGACGCCTTTGTTCTTGAGTAGTTTGCGGTCTTTCAGCATTTCATATAAATGCCAGGAAATTGCCTCTCCTTCACGATCAGGGTCAGTCGCGAGATAGAGGTTATCGGCTGTTTTGAGGGCTTTCACAATGGCATCGACATGCCGAGCATTCCGCTCAATGGCCTGATATTTCATTGTGAAATCATTTTCAGTATCGACGGCACCTTCTTTGGGAATCAGGTCGCGCACATGGCCATAGGAGGCTAAGACCTTGAAGCCTTTGCCCAGGTATTTTTCGATGGTTTTGGATTTCGCCGGTGATTCGACGATGACAATATTTTTGCTCATGTAACTCAGCGCACAGTTAGTGGATTTGCCCTGTCAGGGTATCGAATACGAGGTCTTCAATCCAGGCATAAGCGGCTTCTTCGCCTGGCTGATTAAACAGTACCATTAATACGACCCATTTCAGCTGGTCAATATCAAAATCATCTGATTTTAATGCCATGGCTCTGTCAATAACATGTTCCCGGCTGGCAGGACTCAGGATGCTCATTTGCTCCAGAAATAAAATGAAACCACGGCATTCGGTATCCAGTATTTCCAGCTCTTCAGTACTAAAGACTCTAAGCGAGTGGTTCGTTTGTGGGTTTTGCAGGCTAGTTGACTGTTGCTCTGCAAGCCCCTCTAACCAGTCAAACGCCTGATTAATTTCTATGGGCGGGAAACCAGCTTCAATTAAATCGGTGTACATGGAGTCTCGGTCAGGCCCCGTGTCCGTTTCGTCGTCCATATAATAGTTCTCAAACAAATACATAAGAACATCGAACATGTTTTCTTTCATTTCATTGTCTCTTTTGACTGCGACAATAACCGCCGCCGTTCGCCGGGGTTACATAACCATCTAGCTCTAGCAGCAGGAGCATGGAGGAAAGCTGATCCGACGTCAATCCACTTCGCGAAACTAATTCGTCCACAGTTATTGGGTCATACCCCATCTGTTCAAGTAAATTTTGGTAGGCGCTGTCATCAGTCACAGGGGCATGCGTGGTGTTTCCAGCGTCTGTATGTGTCAGATTTTCAAGCGCAAGTGACCCGAGCTCTTCCAGAATATGCTCGCCTGTTTCGACCAGTTTTGCGCCCTGGCGAATGATCTCATGGCAGCCTCGCGACAGTGGATTATGAATAGATCCTGGAATCGCAAAAACATCTCGCCCTTGTTCGAGTGCCATCCTGGCCGTTATTAATGACCCGGAGCGTTTGGCCGCCTCAACCACTAGCACACCAAGACTTAAGCCGCTGATTATACGATTCCTTTGGGGGAAATTCTGCGGTAGCGGCGGCGTTCCCAATGGATATTCAGAGATCAGCGCCCCCTGCTCGGCAATTTTATGGGCCAAATCGCGATGACGGGCAGGGTAGACGCGATCCAGGCCAGTCCCCATGACGGCCACTGTTTTATTGCCGGCTTTTAAAGCGCCTTCGTGGGCGCTGGCATCAATACCCAGTGCGAGCCCGCTCGTAATGGTTAATCCATGGTGCGCCAGGAACTGGCAAAACAATCGGGCCGTATCCGTTCCCCCTTTAGTCGGGTTTCGGCTGCCGACAACCGCCAGTTGCAGTGTGCCAAGCACGTCTATATTGCCGTGGACAAAGAGGAGGGGTGGCGGTGTATCGATTGCTTCTAGTAGATGAGGGTAGGCTGTGTCAGTGATAACAACAATATGATTTTCAGGCGCTTGTGACCATTCCATATGCGCATCAACAGCATTCCAGTCCGGGTGTTTGATAGCCGCGGCTGTTTCACTGGACAGGCCTGCTTTTAGTAGCGATGTATTGTCAGCATCAAAAATAGCGTCGATATGATCGAATTGCTGTAATAATTTTGCAAACGTGGCAGGTCCGATGCCGGGCGATAGTGTGAGTGCTAACCTGTACCGTAGCCTGTCTTCGTTACTCACCGATTCTTGTGGTTGTTGCATTGAGTTTTCCCTCATCCTTGAGTTTTCGCATTTGCGGTTGGATAGTATGAAGGAAATAGGGTTGCTTTACCTATTGAGACTTTTGTATATGCGACAACCGGTCAGGAGGGTAAAAGGGATTATCCGCGTGAGTGCGAAAAGATGCCTGTTTTCAGGCACCTGGCGGTTATTATTGAAATGGTGGGTGCTGGTCCCACGGAAGCCGTGGGACGGGTAGGCGTAAACTAGGGAGCTACGATATTGTCGCCTACGTTGAGTGTTTGAGTGGCTTCCATTACAACGGCATAACTGACTTTCTCGAATACTCGGAAAACCATCAGCAGACCGGCCTCTTCATCAGGCAGCTTTACGCTGTCATTTTTTAACCCACTAAATCGGTCGGGTACGATGGCTCCGCGCTTTTCAACCGCGAACACGGTGCCGACATCAATACTTTCTCTTGCGCCACGATTGATGACAACGACCTGGTATTGACCAATTTGGGTGACGCCATCAACAACAGCTATGATGCTCCCATTTGCACCAGCCGCAGGCTCATGCGGGGCGAAATGTGAATTAATCGATTCATCCTGTGCAGGTAGTACACGACTGCCATTGGCAATTTCTCGCGTTGTTTTGAGAAGCTTCATTGTGGCTGGGTCTCCGGCGCGCGTAAGCTTGCCTTCACCGAGATAAATGGCTTCATAGCCCAGAATTTCATCTGTCAGAGGGTCAATGTAGGTGTCGCCAGGGCGGAAAAGATTGTAACGACTATTCGATGTTGCTCCGAGGCCTCGCACATAAACGTTATCGCCAGCGCCCGTGATTAAATGTTCACCCGCGCTGGAAACAACATAAGCAGCCTGGGCCAGTTCATCTTTGCCAACAACCAGCGGCTTGGACAAAAATTGCTGGATGCGATCAAAAGGGATGGTCGGTATGGCATCAGTGAGACTTTCAGTTCGAGCCTGGGGGGATAATTTGACTGTCCGGTAACCTCTATTTAATTGCAGTCGAGGCTGACCATCAATATAAATCAGTGTGAGCAGATCACCTGGGTATATTAAATGCGGATTGGCGACCTGAGGGTTGGCGTGCCAGATTTCGGGCCACAGCCAGGGGGTGTTCAGGAACATGGCTGAAATATCCCAGAGTGTGTCACCTTTAACCACGGTGTAGCGGTCAGGGTGTCCTGGTTTCAATTCTGTGGCGGTCGTCATTGTGCTCATCAATGTTAGCGTGAGCGCCAGGACAAGCGATTTAAAATACGGCATATGCATCCCTATAATGTGCTGAAAGTTAATACCATTTAGAAGACCTTTAGCAGAGTGTTCTGCTGCCTCTGGAGGCGCCTACTTTTGGTAAAACGTACTCAATCGGTCATTTTATAACTTAAAAGAACTTCCTTATTCCGTGCGTTTTAGCCTTACCATAGAGTAAAAGCTATGCCCGTGCAAAGGCCCTCATTGATTGTTCACGCGGCCGATAAGCGTTTGATTCACTGACCTATAACGGCAGACGTTTGTCGGAGTGTAGCCGATTTTGTGCGTATTCAAAATACCAATCCGGTGGATTCTGGAACCTTTGCCTGTTGTGGTAGTATATAAAGACAATAGCGACAAAATAGTGACGGGTTTCACATGGCAATTCTAGATATTTTACATTTCCCGGATGACCGGCTCCGAACCAGGGCCGTTCCGGTAAAAACTGTCGACGACAGTGTTCGCCAGTTAATCGATGACATGTTTGAAACCATGTACGATGCGCCGGGTATTGGTCTGGCGGCGACGCAAATTAATGTTCACAAACAAATCATTGTGATGGATATTTCGGAAGATAAAAGCCAGCCGCTGGTGTTTATCAACGCTGAAATACTGGAAAAGCACGGTGATGAGGAAATGGATGAAGGCTGTTTGTCGGTTCCTGGGGTTTACGAAAAGGTGCAGCGCGCAGAGGCCATAAAAGTCCGTGCGCTAGACCCGCAGGGAGAGTCTTTCGATATGGATGCGGATGGGCTGCTTGCGGTGTGTATACAGCATGAAATAGACCACCTGCAGGGTAAATTATTTGTTGATTACCTTTCTCAGCTTAAACGCCACAGGATTCGCAAAAAACTGAATAAGTGGAAACAGACACACAGTGGAAATCACGTGCAGGCCAGCGAACCCAGGGCGGATATCTAGGCTGGAGCCTGCTTGCCCTCGATCATTTTCTTGAGTGTAGCAAGGCCTTTTTCATATTCATTGCCGACCATGCTGTCCATTAACAGACCGAACCAGCGCATTACCGGGTTCATACCCGCATCGGTATCAAATCCCCAGGTTATCTTTGTCGTGTCGCCTGCTGGCTGCAATCGGAAAAATGAGGTGGCTGTTCCCTGGTCGTCAAAGTCCATTGCCATTTCTATAGATTGATTTTCTTCAGCGCGGGTAATTACCCAGCTGCCATTTCCAACATTTGCCTGCTGACTTTGCCAGCGCATTCCGGTGCCTTCCCCAGATTCGGGGCCCGTGAACTGGTATTGCATTGCAGGGTCGAGTTTTGCCCAGGGAGACCACTGATGGAATGACTTCGGATTGCTGATGTAGCTATACACGTCGCCAGTCGATGCGGCAATGCTGGTGCTGCGTTCAATATGTTGTTTCTGCGGCAGAAGGAAGCTGATGAGTGCTAAGATAACGAGGAGTGATAGTAGGAATAAAAAAAGCCTCTTGAGGGTTCTCATAATACACTCTCCTGCAAATCTGAAAGAGTGCCATCCTGGCATAAGTCTGAAGCTGGAATGGTGAGGGTGAAATGAATATCTGTTTTTGAATTTCACGTATAATGCATGTTTCATCTTTCATATCTTAGATTATATTCCCATAGAGACTTTGCACGATGCAAGCACAAGAGGCTAGAACCATCAGGGCGCAAAGGACGTCAGGAGGGCATAGAGATTTTTCGCACGAAGTGCGGAAAAAAGTTTGTTTTCCTGGCGAGCTGGTTAGATGAAAATACCCTTTTCACGTCCTGATCTGGATGTTTTTTTTCGAGATGTTGAGGTCTTTGCTCAATGAGCAGGATGCGGATTGTTTTTGCGGGCACCCCGGACTTTTCCGTACCCGTACTGCAGGCGTTACTCGATGCTGATTGTGATGTTGTGGGTGTGTATTGCCAGCCCGATCGGCCTGCGGGTCGAGGGCGGAAACTACAGCCTGGACCGGTTAAACAATTAGCGCTGCGATCTCATATCCCTGTATACCAACCCTTAAGCCTGAAGTCGGAAGAGGAACAGCAAGCACTCGCGGACCTTCATTCGGATCTAATGGTCGTCGTTGCCTACGGCCTGATACTGCCGCAGATAATTCTCGATACGCCTCGCGTTGGTTGTGTGAATTTGCATGCGTCTTTGTTACCGCGTTGGCGAGGCGCAGCGCCGATTCAGCGTGCCATTATTGCCGGTGATTCTCGCACGGGCGTTTGCCTGATGCAGATGGAGGCCGGGCTGGATACCGGGCCTGTGCTTGACTCGGCTTCCTGTGAAATCAATATCACGGAAACAGGGGGGGCGCTGCATGACCGGTTAAGCGAGATGTCCGCTGCATTGCTTGTTGAGAATCTGGAAAATTTATCGCTGCAGTTACTTGCTCCCCGGCAGCAGGATGATGCACTGGCGACTTATGCACGCAAGCTGGAAAAACAGGAGGCGCAGATCGACTGGTCAACATCGGCACTATATATTGATCGGCAGGTGCGAGGATTCAACCCCTGGCCGGTAGCTTATTCAAGCTGGCAGGAGCGTCCCCTCAGAATCTGGCAATCCGAAGTGATAGAAACTGATAGTCATGAGGTGCCCGGGTCAGTTGTCAAAGAATCGAAACAGGGGATAGACATTGCCTGTGGTCAGGGGCAGTTGCGTTTAATACAAATTCAGTTGCCCGGTGGCAAGCGCATACCGGTCGCTGACTTTTTGAATGGGCGCAGTCTCAAAGGTGCAGTGCTAGGCCAGTGAGTAAATCCAGAAATACGACTAATCCGCGTGCTTTGGCAGCAAGATTGCTCGTGCATGTGATTGACGGCGGGCAATCGTTGAGCACAGCGCTGCCTGTAACCTTTAAAAAGCTCGACGACCTGAATCAGCGGGGGCTGGTTCAGGAGTTGTGCTACGGCAGCCTGCGCTGGCATCTACGATTGAATGCTTTGGCTGATGCCCTGCTGCGTCATCCATTTAAATCAAAAGACCGGGATATACATTTTGTTATTTTGCTGGGTTTGTATCAGTTGATTTATCTCGATAAACCGGCGCATGCCGTCGTCAATGAAACCGTCAAGGCAAGCATTGCGTTGGGTAAGCCCTGGGCAAAAGGGGTGGTAAATGCTGTATTACGCAATGCGCAACGTCAGCTTGATGACCTGGCAAAAAAAATAGATGCTGATGTGGCTGTTGCTACCTCGCACCCGGCCTGGTTGTTGCGACAATTGCAGAGCGACTGGCCGGATCACTGGCAGGCAATTACTGCTGCAAATAATCAAAGACCACCGATGACACTTCGCGTCAATCAGCGTTTGGTATCGGTTGCTGCGTATTGCCAGCAACTTCGTGAAACAGGCCTGTCGGCTGACCGCGTGCCAGGTTCTCCTGATGCCCTGGTTTTGACGGAAGCAGTATCTGTTGAAAGTCTTCCAGGGTTTGAGCGGGGGTTTGTCTCGGTGCAGGACGCTGCGGCTCAGTTAGCGGCACATCTACTGGATGCACAGCCGGGAGATCGGATTCTGGATGCCTGCGCCGCACCTGGAGGTAAAACTTGTCACCTATTGGAAAGGCAGCCGCAGCTTGCAGAGTTGATTGCGATTGATATTGAAGCTGAACGTTTAAAGCGCGTTGAAGAAAACCTGCAGCGCCTTGGCTTAGAGGCAAACCTGGTCGCTGCAGATGCAGCGGATATCCAGTCCTGGTGGGACGGTAATTATTTTGACCGAATCTTGCTGGATGCCCCCTGCTCGGCAACCGGCGTTATACGCCGTCACCCGGATATCAAGACATTGCGCAGAGCATCAGATATTTCGGCATTGGCTGTAACCCAGCAACACTTGCTGGAGGCAATGTGGGAAATACTCGCACCAGGAGGTTTGCTGCTGTACGCTACCTGTTCTGTTCTTTTGCGGGAAAATATTGAACAATTGCAGACATTTATGAGCGAGCATTCGGATTGCAGTACGGCGCCGCTTTCAATCCAGCCTGGCCATAAGATGGCTATCGGCCACCAGTTGCTTCCTGGCGAAGGTGGAATGGATGGCTTTTATTATGCGGCATTGATAAAAGCCAGGGCGACCCAGTGACCCGATCGACAGACAAAGCCTGGCGAGTTGCCTGTCTGTTATTTGCAGGATTTACAGCATCGCTGCCCGTCATTGCCGACCATGCTGAAATTCGTGATGCCCGAACTTTGCTGGTTGATGGGGTTTATCGTGTGGGTGCCAATGTCGTTTTTGATATGGACGAGAAAGTGCAGGCTGCTCTTGATAATGGGGTTCCCCTGGTTGTTCGAGTGAATATTAAGGTGATTCGCCAACATAACCGTTTCTGGAAAACGACTGAATCCGTCGTCAATAAACGCTATCGAATCCAGTATCACGCATTGAGTCAGCGCTACATCGTCAAAAATTTAAAGAAAAATACACAGACCAGTTTTCGGTTTATTTCTGATGTTCTGGAAGCCATAGGAACTGTTTACGATGTTCCCGTTATCCGCGATAGCCAGGTGCAGGGAAGAAAAGACTACCGGGTTCGAATGCAGGTGAGTTTTGATGTTGAGTCTTTACCAACGCCGATTCGTTTATGGGCGTATTTTGGATCGGACTGGAAATTGACGGGTGGTTGGCACGAATGGCCTTTACACCCGTAAAGAAGCGATCAGGTTTTGGCCTGCTGCCGATGCTGCTGCTGTTTGGTATGCTGCTGGTGTCTTTGTCACTGTTAAGTGACGCAACCCATAATTCGGAGCGGTTTGGGCAATTATATTCATGGGTGTTGCTCGTTAATGCCCTCATATTAATCGTTTTGACTGCGCTGATCGGTACTAACCTGTTCTGGATGATCAGCCAGTACCGTGCGCGTGCTCCAGGGTCATTATTAACCACACGACTGGTTGTTATTTTCATTGTGCTTTCGGTCGTCCCGATTAGTATCGTTTATTACTTTTCCCTGCAGTTTTTGCAGGAAGGGATCGATTCCTGGTTTAACGTTGAAGTCGAGGAAGCGCTGGATGATTCGCTGGAATTAAGTCGAAGTGCACTGGATGATCGTTTGGGAGAGCTGCTCGGACTGACGGAAAATATATCGGAAGAACTGGGGGATTTGTCAAAAGCCGTCATACCCATTGCTTTGTACGATTTACGCATACGCAGTGGTGCCGTAGAGCTTACTGTGTTTGGCGGTGATGGCAGAATTATTGCCTCGAGCTCAGAAAACAGGGAAGAATTCATTCCCAGTCAACCGGGTAAGGAAGTGGGATTAACGCTTGCTCAGGGGCGTTCTTATGTTGCGCTGGATCCTTTGGGGGAGTCTGGCCTGTTTGTCCGGGCAGTCGTTCCGGTCGGCTCTGATTTTGTTATCGAACCATACCGACTACAGGCTCGCTATCGGCTGCCCGACAAGTTGAGTGCTCTGGCGGATAATGTTCAGTTGCAAATTACTCGCTACAAGGAATTAGCCTACCTGCGCCAACCGCTGAAAAAAAGTTACATACTGACATTAACGTTAGTGCTGGTACTGAGTCTGTTGTCGGCTGTTTGGGCCGCATTTAATGCAGCACGACGATTGGTCGAACCGATCAGTGAGCTGGCAGATGCAACGCGGGCAGTCGCCGATGGCGACTACGAGCGCCGCTTACCGATCTCAAGTGATGATGAGCTGGGCTTCCTGGCAAATTCATTTAATGAGATGACGCACAAGCTTTCAAAAGCTCGCGATATCGCTCAGCAAAGCCAGCATGAAATTGAAGATCAGCGAGCCTATCTGGAAACCGTTTTGGGCAGCCTGTCGTCAGGCGTTTTGACCGTGGATGATGATGGCTATCTGGAAACCGTTAATCAGGCTGCAGAAACGGTATTGGGTTTTACGGTCAGTGAGTTAATCGGTCAGCCCATTAGCCATATTTCACAGGGCGATGATTACCACCAGCCACTGATTGCTGCCCTTGAAGCGCACGGTGGGAAAGATGAGGAGCAGTGGCAACAGGAGGTAACACTATCCAGCGAAACTCGACGTCAGGTGCTGATGTGCCGTGGTGCAACGTTGCCAGAATTTGGTGATGCCGTCGGTGGGCAAGTGGTCATCATTGATGATGTGACCGATCTGATCAGGGCGCAACGTCAGTCTGCCTGGGGTGAAGTGGCGCAGCGACTGGCGCATGAAATTAAAAACCCGCTGACACCGATTCAGTTATCAGCCGAACGCTTGCGTCACAAGTATTTGAAATCAATGGATTCAAAAGATGCAGAGTTGCTGGACCGGGCAACACACACGATCGTTCAACAGGTTGAATCATTAAAAGAAATGGTGAATGCTTTTAGTGAGTATGCCCGTACACCAAAGCTCGAGCGGAAACCTATTCTGTTGCACGACTTGCTACGGGAGGTGCTCGACCTGTATAAGAGTAGTGGTAATGAGGTGCGCGTCAAGCTGGCAACGCCGGATGCTCTGATGAATGCGGATGCCGGGCGTATCCGGCAATTGATCCACAACCTCATTAAAAATGCCTTCGAATCTATCCAGAATGAAAGTGAAGGCTATGTTGTCCTGGAAACAGATTGGCAATTCAAAGGGGGGGCTCGTACCATCAAGCTTTGTGTCGAAGACAGTGGCGGTGGTTTTTCCCCTGATGTTCTCGCAAATGTCTTCGAGCCTTACGTAACGACCAAGGCGCGTGGTACGGGGCTTGGTCTTGCCATTGTAAAAAAGATAGTTGAAGAGCATGACGGTGACATTCGAGCGTATAATACTGAAGACAGGCATGCAGCGATTGAGATCTATTTTGATTCCGAACCTGTGCGACAATCACAGACAGCTGGGTCCGGGCACGATGCACCGACTGTCTGATCATCCATTGAATAACGTCAGGAGACGATAAGAAATATGAGTGCCGGCCACATACTGGTTGTTGATGATGAGCCGGATATTCGCGAACTGGTTCAGGAAATCCTGGAAGATGAAGGGTATACCGTCTCCGTTGCTGAAAGTGGAGAGTCTGCTCGTCGTGTGCGCAGGGAGCGCCGCCCTGACCTCATCATGCTGGATATCTGGATGGATGACGTTGACGGAATTACGCTGCTGCGCGAATGGTCTGAAGGCGGTGCATTACCCTGTCCGGTCATCGTGATGTCCGGACATGGCACGGTCGAGACGGCTGTTGAAGCAACGCGTCTTGGCGCTTATGATTTTATTGAGAAGCCTATCTCCCTTGCCAAGCTTTTACTGGTTGTGCAGCGTGCGCTTGAGTCGGACAAGCTGCAGCGTGAAAATAAAGGCTTACGCGAACATGTACAGCCCGTATCCGAGCCAACGGGTCGGGGCGAAGCGATGCAAACCCTGCGCGACCAGGCGAAGCGCATTGCTCAACACAATAGCTGGGTCTTAATCAACGGGGAGCCCGGTTCAGGCAAAGAGATTGTTGCCCGATACATCCATTTGCAAAGCCCGCTAAAAGAACAACCCTTTGTTGAGGTGGCCGTTGGCTCAATGTCACCCGAGAATTCTACGGTTGAGCTATTTGGTAGCGAAGAGGGTAATCAGATCCATTATGGTCGCCTTGAGCAGGCCAATGGCGGGATTTTGTTTCTCGGTAATATCACCGATATGGATTTACAGACACAGGCAAGGTTGCTGAGTGTTTTCCAAACCCATTCTTTTTTACGTATCGGTGGTAAGAAACCTGTTTCGATTGATATTCGAGTGATCGCAACCAGCGCAATTGATCTTGACGCTGAAGTGAGAGAAGGTCGTTTTCGAGGAGATCTTTTTTACCATTTAAATGTTGTGCCGTTAACGGTGCCGCCATTACGCGATCACAGCGAAGATATATCTGAATTGCTTAATTTCTATGTTGACCGGTTTGTTGTTAAGGAAAATTTACCCTATCGGGAGTTCAGTACTGCCGCCCAGAACCGGTTGCGTAATTACCCCTGGCCGGGAAATATTCGGGAGCTAAAAAATCTGGTGCAGCGCCTGTTAATCCTGGGGAACGGTGCGGTTGTTGATGCCGATGAGATTGATGCTGCGTTGCATTCCCAGCAGCCATCTGAAATCATCAGTTCACCCTCTTCATTGCCGATGGATTTGCCCTTGCGTGAGGCAAGAGAGCAATTCGAGAAAGTGTATCTGGAGCACCAGCTACAGGAGTCTGGGGGTAGTGTGGGGAAATTGGCCAAGCGTGTTGGTATGGAGCGCACGCACTTGTACCGTAAATTACGCAGCCTTGGAATTAATATCAAAAAAGGCAATGATGCTACCGACAGTTAGAGATTGTCCGTTTATGTTTTTAATGGCTAATGCTTCCCGGTGTGAAAGGGGTTGCAAATGAATATCGTTATTCTTGGCGCCGGCCAGGTTGGGCTGTCTGTGGCGCGTAGTCTTGCGGGTGAAGATAATGATATTACTCTCGTTGATACCGATGTAGCACTTCTGAAAGATCTTCAGGACCGTTTTGATATTCAGACGGTGGCGGGCATTGCCTCTCACCCGGATATTTTATTTCGAGCCGGTGTGAAAGATGCCGACATGCTGATTGCTGTGACAGATAGCGATGAAGTGAATATGATCGCTTGCCAGATTGCCTGGTCGTTTTATCATACGCCAATCAAAATTGCCCGTTTACGGGCGCGTGATTACCACAAACATACTGAGTTGTTTACACCCGAAGCAATTCCTGTCGATGTGTTAATCAGTCCGGAGCAACTAGTTACCAATTATATTCAGCGCCTGATAGAGCAGCCAGGGTCGTTGCAGGTGCTGGAATTCGCCGATGGCAGGGTACAACTAGTCGCCGTTCGCGCGATAAAAGGCGGGCCATTAGTGGGCCATGAATTATCCGATTTGAAGCGGCATATGCCTGGGATAGAGACACGTGTTGCCGCCATTTTCAGACAGGGAAGCGCAATACTCCCGAAGGGTAGCACGGTCATTGAAGCGAATGATGAAGTGTTTTTCCTTGCGGCACCCAAACATATTCGCGCAGTTACCCGAGAGTTGCGCGCCATTGATAAACCGGTCAAGCGCGTCATGATTGCGGGCGGTGGTAATATCGGTTATATGTTAGCGCAAGCGATTGAAGGCAAATATCAGGTGAAAATTATCGAAAGAAATGCTGAGAATGCCAAGCGTTTATCTGAGAAATTGAATAAAGCGATTGTCTTGCTTGGTGATGCGGCAGACGAAGAATTACTGGCCGAAGAGAATATTGAAAACACTGATGTATTTTGTGCGCTTACTAATGATGAAGAAGCGAATATTTTGTCGTCCATGCTGGCAAAACGCATGGGTGCACGTAAGGTCATGTCGCTGATTAACCGACCATCCTATGTTGACCTCGTGCAAAGTGAAACAATTGACATCGCTATATCACCCCAGCAAACCACCATTGGAAGCTTGCTGACACATATTCGGCGTGGTGATGTTGTTGTGGTCCATTCTTTACGCCGCGGTGCAGCCGAAGCCATCGAGGCTGTGGCTCATGGTGATAAGTCCACGTCCAGGGTTGTCGGGCGACGTATCGAAGAAATCAAGTTGCCTATCGGCACGACAATCGGTGCAATTGTGCGTGGGGAAGAAGTCATTGTCGCGCATCATGATACGATTATAGAGACTGAAGACCACATCATCCTGTTTCTCGTTGATAAGCGTTACATTCAGGATGTTGAGCGTCTGTTCCAGGTGGGGATCACTTTTTTCTAAAGTGAAGCCCAGGTTACCTATTCATGCAATATAGTACAATACAGCGCATCGTCGGACTCCTGTTAATGGTGTTCAGTGCCATTATGTTGCCGCCTATTGCAATGGGCTTCTGGGCTGAAGATGTCACACTAAACGCATTTATCATCGCCTTTTCCGTGGTTCTTGCGACAGGCTTTATCACCTGGTTTCCCGTGCGAGGGGCGCAGCAGGATTTACGTGTACGTGATGGTTTTATTATCGTTGCATTGTTCTGGCTAGTGCTCGCGTTAGTTGGCTCCTTGCCATTGTATCTTTCCAGTGTGCCTGAGTTGTCGTTTACCGATGCTTTTTTTGAATCGATGTCCGGGCTAACAACAACAGGGGCAACAGTTATTGTTGGGCTTGATCGGCTGCCCATGTCTATTCTCTGGTATCGCCAGGAACTCCAGTGGCTGGGCGGTATGGGTATTATTGTTCTGGCGGTAGCCGTGCTACCCATGTTGGGCATTGGGGGCATGCAATTGTACCGCGCTGAAACGCCTGGCCCAATGAAGGACAGTAAACTAACGCCGCGTATTAAAGAAACGGCCAAAGCATTGTGGTACATCTATTTGGGTTTGACCATCGCCTGTGCCATCGCCTATAAATTTGCAGGCATGTCAACGTTTGATGCGATTTCTCATAGTTTCTCTACCGTCGCTATTGGTGGCTTTTCAACGCACGATTTAAGTATTGGGTATTTTAATAGTGCGGCCATTGAAAGTGTTGCCGTGGTTTTTATGATTCTTTCTGGAGTGAATTTCTCGCTGCACTTTAGCGCCTGGCGATACATGAGTCTGGCAAGCTACACGAAGGACTCAGAGTTTAAAACCTACATAACTATTTTGTTTGTAGTCGCAGCGATTACGGTCGCTTACCTGTATTTTAACGGCACGTTTGAAAACCTGGGAGATGCGGTGCATCACGGCGTTTTTCAAGCGGTTTCGATAGGGACCACCACAGGTTTCACAACGGCGGCCTACTTTCACTGGCCAGGATTCTTACCGGTTTTGTTGTTATTAAGCAGCTTCATTGGAGGCTGTGCCGGGTCGACTGGCGGCGGCATGAAAGTTATCCGCTTCCTTTTGTTATACAAACAGGGTCTGCGAGAGATACGCAGGCTAATACACCCAAACGCGCAGATCGCAGTGAAAATAAACCGTAAGGCAATGCCCGAAAGGGTAACTGAAGCTGTGTGGGGGTTTTTTGCTATCTACGTGGGTAGTTTTACCGTCATGATGTTGATACTGCTGGCGACTGGGCTAGACCAGGTGACGGCTTTTTCTGCCGTGGGTGCATGCCTGAATAATCTAGGGCCTGGGCTAGGTGATGTGGGTTATCACTACGGTGATATTAACGATACGGCCAAATGGGTGCTCAGCCTCGCTATGTTGCTTGGACGTCTCGAAATATTTACCTTGCTGGTTTTATTAACCCCGGCCTTCTGGCGACGATGAACAATTTAGCGCATGTTGATATTGTGCCCGTGTGGGTAAACTGGATTGCGCAAGATGCTGATGGTGGCGTCTGGGGTTACGAGGCCGAGCCGCA
>JAZGER010000075.1:0-2558 GCA_036478835.1 Gammaproteobacteria bacterium
ACGAAATTGAAATTATTGTTGCAAATTTCCATAGTTATGCCATCATTTTACCCATTACTTTGGGAGTATTTCTTAACACGTTGTTATTTATATAAATAACTCTTTTCAACGTGTTGTAACATAACAATATATGACAATTTTGCAAGGTGGATGCATTACATGATAGATGTAGCAGAGCGTATCGGTAAACGTTTTGCGGTGATCCTTTTTTTAGGCTACCTGCTAACCCCAATTGCCGGATTTACTGGCGCAGTTTATTTCGGCGTTATCTCTCCGGAAACACTTCTTCTCTTAACCAATCAGGCCATTCTGCCTGTGGCGGGTATTATCTTTGTATTCTGGACGCTCATTCACTTCCAGCGTTTCATTACACCCTTTGCCCAGTGGATCAGTGAATACCCGAAGAATAACCGAACAGCCCCCAATCACCTGCACCTGAAACTGGATAGTTTCAGTCGGGAATTCTGGGGCTTTCAGGTGTTTTATATTGTCGCAAGCGCTGTTCTGCTAGCGATTGCCTACCCGCTTTCTGGCCTGACGATTACCCGCATCGATATGCTGCAATTCATCTTTTTGCAAATATCCGCCGCACTTCTGGCAGGATTACCCGCCTGGCAGTATGCGCATAATCAACTGGGATCTATTGCCTCTATTCTAAAACCCCAGAGAGTCCATGCAAGCCTGACCACGCGGCTAGTTTTACTGGCAGGAATCATTCCTCTGGTCACTTATTTATTGATCGTAGATTATTTCTGGCTGAGCCAGTACAACTCCAGAACTGCCATGATCACACTGCCTGTCATTCTTGTGGCATTCATGCTGGCAACAACCTGGCAAGCCGTGCGCAGCGTTCGCCAGGCTTTTCACCCGTTCCGACAATTATTTGAAAGCAGTGGTGCATCAACCCACTCACTATTATCCAGCATCCAGCCTGCGACGCTCGATGAAATAGGCCAGCTGACACAAACCCTGGGTAACGCCTACCAACGGATTGCAGATAAAGAAAGTCATATGCGCAGCATTATTGACAGCGCAGCCGAAGGCATTATTGTTGTCGACAGCAAAGGTCTCATCGATACATTCAATGCGGCGGCGGAAGAGCTCTTTGGCTATTCTGCTTTGGAAATTCGTGGCAAACATATTTCGAAGTTAATGCCTGATAAATTCATCCCTTATACACCCATCGCTCAGCAACTTGATGAGATAGAAGTCATGGCGGTACATAATCGGGATTATGATTTCCCCGCTTCATTACGAATTTCAAAAATGATGATTAGCGGCAAGCGCATGTTCACCTGCATGGTGGGTGACATTCGATTACGTAAACAGGCCGAACATAATCTCTGCGAAGCGGAAAAACGCTATCAGTCGCTCGTTGAAACTGCTCACGATCTGGTTTGGACTATTGATGACAATGGCTGCTGGAGTTACTTGAATGCCTCCTGCCAGGCAATATATGGTGTTAGCAGTACAGAAATGATTGGTCGCCCTGTGATTGAGTTTTCATCACCAGAATGCATTGATACAGATTTCACCGCATTTGCACCGGAAGGTGATAGTTTTAATGGGTATGAAACCACACATCTGGATGATAATGGCGACGAACACCACCTGAGTTTTAATGCCACCAAGCACTTTGACCAGCACGGTAATATCACTGGCCTGAGTGGCACAGCTCGTGATATTACCGAACAAAAAGCCTTTCAGGAACGCCTCACTTATCAGGCGGAACATGACAGTCTCACCCGACTTTTTAACCGTTACTATTTTCAACAGCAATTACAGAAAACTATCCGTCAGATGGCGCACAACCCCAATGTTTCCTGTGCATTACTTTATATCGACCTTGATCAGTTTAAATATGTGAACGACACGCTGGGGCATGCGGCAGGCGATAAACTGTTAATCGCTGCGACTAACCTGTTGAAAAAACATTGCCGCAACGAAGACCTACTGGCACGCTTTGGTGGCGATGAGTTCACTATGCTGCTGTATAACATCAGTGTCGATGAAACCAACGTCATTGCCGAACGCATTCGACGCGAATTTGATCACTTCACTTTTATCGAAGAGAGCAAAACCTTTAATATCACCTGTAGCATCGGTATCAGTCGTATCAATAATAGGATAAGTGATGCTGAAGAAGCGCTTTCTCAGGCAGATATTGCCTGCAACCTTGCCAAGGCTCAAGGGCGCAATCGATACCTTAATTACGACCCTGCCAAACGCGATCAGGCGGGTATGGCAGAAGCGATGGGCTGGGCGAGTCTGGTCAGGGAGATGCTTGAACGCGATCGCTTTCAACTGGTTTACCAACCGATCATGTCGCTGCATGATAACCAGGTGAATCATTATGAAGTGCTGGTAAGAATGCTCTGCGATGATGGAAAGATAATTCTTCCCGGAGACTTCATACCTGCTTCAGAACGCTTCGGTCTTATTCATAGCCTCGATCGCTGGATTATCAAACACGCCTTAATTCAACTCGGTCGCCTGCATCAACATAATCAGGACATTACCTTTTCTATCAATCTTTCGGGTAAGGCATTCGAAGACTC
>JAZGER010000076.1:0-7624 GCA_036478835.1 Gammaproteobacteria bacterium
CCAATGGAGACTCGCTATCAGCCAGATCACCCATTAGCGAATGATGAAGGCTACGTCTTTCTGCCAAACGTCAATATGATTGATGAAATGGCGAATATGATTTCGGCATCCAGAGCTTACGAAAGTAATGTTCAGGTGATGAATACCTCCAAACAATTATTAATGGCCACGCTACGCATTGGCCAATCATAAGATCAACTAAAAGGAAAACAGCATGGTCGATTCTATAACGGGTAATCAATTTGCAACGGGGTTTCGAGGTATCTCGGACATTGCAGCTAAGGATGATCGAAGTGAATTAGGTCAGGATGATTTTATGGAATTGATGACTGCGCAACTGCAAAATCAGGACCCCATGAAACCCATGGAAAATGGTGACTTTCTTGCCCAAATTGCTCAGTTTTCAACTGTAAATGGTATTACCGAATTACAGCAGTCATTTAATAAGCTCAGTGACTCACTGGTTTCAAGCCAGTCATTACAGGCGTCGAACCTTGTGGGTAGAAACGTGCTTGCGCCAACCAGCATCGTTAACCTTGAACAGGCTGGATCAGTAGAAGGGAAAATTGAACTGCCTGCTGCCAGTAATCAGGTCGCAGTTAATGTTATCAACCAGTCGGGAGAGACGATTCGTCGACTGGAGTTAGGCCCGCAGGCATCAGGGCCCGTTTCATTTAAGTGGGATGGGTTGCAGGATAATGGCGAGTTCGCAAACAAAGGCAAATATTTTGTATTTGCAGAAGGCGCTTTTAATGGTGGCAATGAAGCACTAGAGACGCTGGTTGAAACGGAAGTAGAAAACGTCACGCTGAATAAGTCAGGTGGTTTAACGCTTGGTCTAAAAGGTCTGGGTGAGATTGATTTTTCACAGATCAAACAAATATTTTAATTAACACATTTCATATTATATAGGGGAATATTATGCCATTTCGTACCGCACTCAGTGGGTTAAATGCTGCATCATCAGAATTACGCGTTATCGGCAACAATGTCGCAAATGCCAGTACAACTGGGTTTAAGGAATCTCGCGCAGAATTTGCCGATGTTTTTGCAAGCTCAAATCAGGGGTCTAGTGCTAATGCCATTGGTCGTGGGGTCAGGGTATCGAGTGTTGCTCAACAGTTTTCGCAGGGCAATGTAGAATTTACAGATAATAATCTGGATCTGGCCATCAGTGGCCAGGGATTTTTTATTGTCAGTGATGGTGGTGTTAACTCGTATACTCGAGCAGGGCAGTTTGCGGTTGACCGCGAAGGTTTTGTTGTAAATAGTGCGGCACAGAAATTGGTTATCTACGGTGCGGATGATGCGGGCAATATTACGGGTGCTACAACGGAGCTACAGCTGGACAATTCTGACATTGAGCCTCAGGCAACAGAGCTGGTTAAAGCCAGCGTTAATCTGGATGCATCTGCCGATATTCCAGGTGGTCTGCAAGCGACAAATACGATCGCTCTGACACCAGGAACACAGCTTGATACGTCAGCGGGCGCATTTTCTACAGCAGCGTTTGATATTTTCGATCAGCAGGGAAACTTGCTGAATAATGCAACCATGCAGTTCACACCAACCGGTGTTGGTGCAAACTGGAATGTTGAGCTGCTTGTTGGTGGTGCGGCAACAACACCTCCGACAGTATCTAACAATGTTTCGATTGGTACGGATACAATTAATTTAAACTGGGACCCTGATGGTACAGCTTCCCAATCAAGTATTGCGATTGAACTGAATACGACCAACATCAGTTCAGCGGCGTCGGGCGGTTCAAATGTCACTGCAACGGCTAATGGGGCATCTCAAACTGCGTTTGATCCAACAGATGCGACTTCATACAACAACTCAACGTCTCTGACCGTTTATGACACCCTGGGTAGTCCACATCTAAGCACCATGTATTACCGAAAGAATGGTATTCCAAATCAGTGGGAGTCTTATACTTACGTTGACGGTAAGGCACAAAGTGGGCCGAACTTGTTAGAGTTTTCTACTTCAGGAGAAATTCTGGATACAGCGAATCCAAGCAAAATTACTGTCCCATCCTTTGATCCTGGTGGCGGTGCAGCCCCGATGAGCCTGTCGATTAATTATTCAGGTGCAACCCAATTTGGCAGCCCGTTCAATGTGAATACGCTGAACCAGGATGGTTTCCCTACTGGCCGATTAAGCGGCATCGAAATCGGTGATACAGGTGTTATCTCATCAAGTTTCACCAATGGGCAGTCAAGAGTGCTTGGACAGGTCGCGTTAGCCAATTTTGCTAATACCCAGGGATTAACGCAGCAGGGTGGCACTAGCTGGTCTGAAACCTTTGATTCAGGTGCGCCGCTCGTCAGTGCTCCTGGCTCAGGTGCGTTAGGCCTGGTTGAATCGGGTGCGCTGGAAGACTCCAATGTTGATCTGACAAAAGAGCTGGTCGGCATGATTACCGCACAAAGAAATTTCCAGGCAAATGCTCAGGTGATTACGACAGCGGATGCCATTACCCAGACAATTATCAATATTCGTTAATAACAGGTAGTTAACCTATGGATCACGTACTGTATGTTATGGCAAGTGGTGCAAAGCAGATAATGCATGCACAAACTGTCAATTCCAACAATCTTGCCAATGCGAATACCACTGGCTTTCAGGCAGACCTGGCAAATTTCGATGCTCAATATCTGACTGGGCCAGGGCATGAGAGTCGGACCTATTCAGTTGCAGAAGATGTCGGCCTCAGTTTTGATAAGGGCAGTATTATTACGACAGGGCGAGAGTTGGATGTTGCCGTTAATGGCGATGGCTGGATTGCAGTGCAGGCACCGGATGGGAATGAAGCCTATACCCGTGCAGGTGATCTAAGGGTTACCGTCAATGGTCAGCTACTCACTGGCGCCGGACACCCGGTGCTGGGAGACAGTGGACCTATCCTGGTTCCTGAGCATGAGAAACTGGAAATTTCAAATGATGGTTCTATTAGCGTCCTTCCCATTGGCCAACAGCCGGGTGCACTTGCGGAAGTTGGTCGTGTCAAGCTGGTCAAGCCTGAGATGCAAAATATGATCAAAGGGCCGGACGGATTGTTACGCACCAAAGATGGTGTTCATCCGGAGTCCAGCAATGAAGTATCTCTGGTTAGTGGTGTGCTTGAAACCAGTAATGTTAATACAGTCGAAGCCTTAGTCAATATGATTGACTATGCCCGTCAGTTTGAGATGACCATACAGCTTATGCAATCAGCCAAACAAATGGACGAGCAATCGACTAAAACAATGAATCTAGGGTAAAGGAAGAAAATAATGAACAGTGCACTATGGGTAGCAAAAACCGGGCTGGAAGCACAGCAGACGCGGATGAGTGTTATTTCCAATAATCTGGCGAATGTGAACACCACCGGCTTTAAACGTGACCGCGCGTCTTTTGAAGATTTGCTTTATCAGAATGTCAGACAGGTTGGCGCTCTGTCTTCCCAGGATACTCGTATTCCTACTGGGCTACAGCTAGGCACGGGTGTGCGCACTGTTGCTACTGAAAAATTACACACAGTTGGGAATATTATTAACACGGAAAATAGTCTGGATGTCGCTATACAGGGACGAGGATTTTTCCAGGTGTTAATGCCTGATGGCAATGTTGGCTACTCTCGCGATGGATCATTTAAAATGGATTCCTCTGGCCAGTTGGTGACGTCAAATGGTTACCTGATTCAACCTGCCATTACCGTTCCTGCGAATGCTATCAGCCTGACAATCGGCTCAGACGGTATCGTGTCTGCACAAATTCCCGGTGCAGTGGCACCAACACAGCTAGGTAATATACAGACAGCAGATTTTATAAACCCCACCGGTTTACAACCCGTGGGAGAAAATCTTTTCCTTGAAACTGCATCCAGCGGGGCACCATCGACCGGTGCGCCGGGTTTGAATGGTCGGGGGTCTGTGATCCAGGGATCACTGGAATCTTCGAATGTAAATGTAGTTGAAGAACTGGTTAATATGATTGAAACCCAGCGCGCTTATGAAATGAATTCCAAGGCAATTGCCACAACGGACCAGATGTTGCAGTACATTAGCAATAATCTGTAATTGGATGTTTTCTTGACGAAACATGAGGCTACATGAAACGACGACTATTAAATCTTGCGCTACTGCCTGCCATTCTTTTGGGTAGTGGTTGCGCGACAATTGAAAAGCCGGTGAAAAGCTATCACCCACGTGTGCCTAAAGCCGAAGCAGTTCCTGAACCTTCAAACGGGAGTATTTACCAGGCAGGCTATGAAGTCAGATTGTTTGAGGACATGAAGGCAAAGCGTGTCGGCGACATAATAACGATTGTTCTTGATGAGAATACATCGGCCTCTAAATCGGCTAAAACATCAACCGGCCGCGATACATCTATTGATATCGATCCGCCAACCCTGCTAGGTTCCATTCCTACATTTAATGTGCCTGGGCTTCTTCCATTAGCGAGTAATCGAGGCAACACGCCAGAAGTATCATTGAAATCCAGCAATAGCTTTGAAGGCTCTGGCGACTCCGAACAAAGTAACCGTCTGCGAGGAAGTATTACGGTTACTGTTGAAGAGGTCTACTCGAAC
This sequence comes from Gammaproteobacteria bacterium, assembly GCA_036478835.1. Classification (GTDB taxonomy): domain Bacteria; phylum Pseudomonadota; class Gammaproteobacteria; order DSM-19610; family DSM-19610; genus JAZGER01. Next base: position 4,577 of record JAZGER010000076.1, read on the forward strand.
GGCAATATGCTGGTACAGGGAGAGAAGTGGATTACTCTGAATCAGGGCGACGAATATCTCCAGATATCCGGCATCGTAAGAGCGCAGGATGTAACGCCTCAAAACACGGTGTTATCAACGCTAGTTGCCGATGCGAGGATTGCATACAGTGGTAAAGGTTCACTCGCGAATGCTAATCGAGGTGGTTGGCTAGCGCGTTTCTTTAACAGTAGTTACTGGCCATTTTAATGATGAAAAAAATTATTTCACACGGTATTGTCTCTTGCTTGTTACTGTCCTTTCTTGGCACAGCGCAGGCTGAACGCATCAAGGATCTTACGCATATCGCTGGGGTTCGTAGCAATCAGCTCATCGGTTATGGTCTGGTTGTGGGTCTTGACGGAACCGGGGATCAAACCAGTCAAACGCCTTTTACTGTGCAAAGCATGAAAAGTATGTTGCAGCAGTTTGGTATTACTGTTCCTCCGAACGTGAATCCCCAGTTGAAAAATGTTGCCGCTGTTGCGGTGCATGCTGACCTGCCTGCTTTTTCTAAGTTGGGTCAAACGATTGATATCACGGCATCATCGATTGGAAACTCTAAGAGTCTCCGGGGTGGCACCTTGTTAATGACACCTCTTAAAGGCGCGGATGGTAAAGTTTATGCGATTGGCCAGGGTGATTTATTAGTCAGTGGGCTGAATGCTTCGGGTGGTGATGGATCTAGCATTACCGTGAATATTCCAAGTGTGGGGCGGATTCCTAACGGCGCTTCGGTTGAACGTGTCGTGAAGAATTCCTTCATGCAGGAAGACAGTATTGTGTTGAATTTGAATGAATCAGATTTCACGACAGCGAATCGCTTATCTAAAGCAATCAATATGACTCTGGGTCCTGATATTGCCCATGCCATTGATGCTACATCGATTAAGGTGAATGCGCCAAAAGATTCAGCGCAACGTGTAGCGTTCGCTTCTCTGATTGAGAATATTGAAGTCGAACCTGGCGATGCCTCTGCCCGAGTGATTATTAATTCGAGAACCGGCACTGTTGTGATTGGGAAGAATGTTCGAATAGAGCCTGCTGCCGTTTCCCACGGTAGCCTGATTGTAACCATTTCGGAAAACCCGGAGGTTAGTCAGCCCGAAGCATTTGCGAACGGTCAAACGGTTGTTAATCCACAAACGGATATCGATGTGGTTCAGGAAGATAGCAGAATGTTTGTTATGAAGTCAGGAACGACGCTTGATGATGTTGTCAGGGCTGTCAATCGCGTGGGTGCTGGTCCAAGTGATCTGGTTGCTATACTGGAAGCATTGAAACATGCGGGTGCTCTGAGAGCAGAATTGATCGTTATCTAATATCTATGTTAAAACTGCCAGAAATATCCCCCAGCTTGTTGACCGGACCCTCACACGCACTCCCATCTATGGTCGATGTTGATAAAAATGACCCAGAGAAAATTCGAGAAGTTGCGGGACAGTTTGAGGCCTTGTTCATCCAGATGATGCTGAAAAGTATGCGCAGCGCTGGAATGGGGGAAGGTATTCTGGATAATGAACACAGTAAAACCTATCTTGAGCTTTATGATAAGGAAATCGCTACAGAGATCAGTCAAGGCAAAGGCATTGGTCTTGCCGATACTCTGGCTCAGCAACTTTCAGGACAGCCATTAATCAATACTTCACCGCACGCACTTCCAGAAAGACCTTTTATTCATCTGGAACCTGTTGCACCAGCAGCAGTGAGAAACGTATCGAAGGCGGAAGACTGGTTACCCCAAACCCCTGAAGAATTTTCTCAATCACTTTTACCTTACGCGAAAAAGGCAGCCGAAAGCCTGAATATCACGCCGGAAGTTTTGATTGCTCAATCTGCACTGGAGACTGGCTGGGGGAAATCAATGATTACCAACCCAGATGGTAGCAATAGCTTTAACTTGTTTGGCATCAAGGCAACAGGTGACTGGACGGGGAAAGTGGCATCAAGCAATACGCTTGAGTATGAGGGGGATACTTTTCAAAAACATCGTGAAACCTTTCGCTCTTATGATTCACTGGAAGATAGTTTTAGTGATTATGTGACTTTCATTAAGGGGAATCCTCGTTATACCGAAGCCCTGCAGTCGCAGGGAGATACAAGGCAATATACTGATGCCTTGCAGAAGGCTGGCTACGCTACTGATCCTGATTATTCTCAGAAAATTCATCGCATTATAAATGGAAGTGCGTTGCAAACCTCAACAATGCCGCTAAAGAAAGACCCAATAGCGCCGATATCTTGACAGATGCACTACGCCAGCACTCTATGTCTCTGATTTGCTGGCTCAATGTGAAGAGGTAACGATTATGGCAGGTGTTCTAGGTTCAGCAGCAAGTGGTTTAATTGCTATTCAACGCGCCATTAGTACGACCGGTCACAACATATCCAATGCAAATACCGAAGGCTATACGAAACAACGTGTTGAATTCGGCACACGTCCCCCCGAATTCACCGGGGCAGGCTATATTGGTAATGGTGTTCAAATTCAGAGCGTTGATCGCTTATACGATAAATTTCTGACTGATAATATTCGCAGTACCACCAGTTCAAGCACACAGTCCAGCACCTTTGCCGAGCTCTCGGAAAGAGTGTCCAATATTATTGGTGACAGTGATGCCGGGATGAGTGCTGTACTGGGTAGCTTCTTTAATTCGATTCAGGCAGTGGCTGATGACCCAGCATCGATCCCGGCACGGCAAACGATGATGGCTGAGGCTGAAACGCTCGTCGGCAGATTTCATGGTGTTGACCACCAGATGGATTCAATACGCACTGAAATTAACCAGGGACTCACGGGTGCTGTTTCAGAGATCAATAGTCTAACAACATCAATTGCACAATCGAATCGACAAATTATTGATGCAAAAAGTCTGGCTGGAGGTGATGCACCCAATGATTTAATGGATAAACGTGACATGATGATTAGCCGTTTATCTGAACTGGTTGAAGTAAGAACCGTAGCGCAGGGTGACGGGGCTGTGAATGTTTTCATTGGCAGTGGCCAGGGCCTGGTTACCCGCTTCCTGG
>JAZGER010000077.1:0-6528 GCA_036478835.1 Gammaproteobacteria bacterium
ATATAGAGGTAACGCAACACCAGCGCACTGATAATGGCGCTGATCAGTAAATTCGTGAGAAGAAACTCGCTGTGATCGTTCGGCAGTGCGATTCTGGCAAAGCGAAAAGCCAGCTCACTCACAATTGCGGTCACCATGAGCAACAGCAAATAACTGATCAACGCTGCTGCCGAATCGCTCAACTTAGTCAATGCCGGTCTGGCCAGACACAGCACCAGTGACGAGCTCAGGATGACCCATTGAAGGAACAGCGACATGAGGCCCAGGCGATTCCAGATGTCGACCATACCTCCTGACATCACAAGCACCAGGGCCAGCAGCTCTCCCAGAACAACGACAGCAAACAGCATCTGAAAGGAACAGAAACTGGGTAAAAACAGGCCTGGCGCATCAACAGAGGCTCCTCCTGTGGATGCGTTAACCTTTGTGATGTGTAATCGGGGGGATGGCATACTGTCTATAGCGGCTAAAACGGCAAATTTTTCAGTCACCTGCCAGATAAATTTATGGCGTGAGAATGCCGTGGATATTTCGAAAATCGGGTATACTTTGCGCTTAAACCAGTGAGAAATTGAGAATGTCAGATCAATCAAGCACCAACAAAACCTGGGGTGGTCGTTTCACCGAATCGACGGATGCCTTTGTACAGGCATTTACGGCCTCGGTAGATTTCGATCAACGGCTGTATCGCTATGATATTGCAGGCTCTCGGGCACATGCCAGAATGCTGACCAAAACGGAAATTTTGTCGCAGGCCGACTGCGATAAAATTTTGCAAGGCCTGGATCAGGTTGAACAGGAAATCGAGCAAGGCCAGTTTAACTGGTCCGTTGCGCTCGAAGATGTGCACATGAATATCGAGTCGCGCCTGACCGCTTTAATCGGTGATGCCGGAAAACGGCTGCATACTGGTCGCTCCAGAAACGATCAGGTAGCAACTGACATACGCCTCTATCTGCGCGACGAGATAGACCATCTTCTCTCTGAACTGAAACGATTGCAGTCCGGCTTGCTGGAGGTGGCGGAACGTGAATCAGACACGATTTTACCGGGCTTCACCCACCTGCAAGTCGCGATGCCAGTGACCTTTGGCCATCACATGCTGGCCTGGTTCGAAATGCTGCAACGCGATAGCGAGCGATTGAGCGATTGCCGCAAACGTGTCAACATCATGCCCCTGGGGGCGGCTGCGCTTGCCGGTACCAGCTTTTCGATCGACCGCCACTACACAGCAGAATTACTCGGCTTTGATCTGCCAGCTGAAAACTCACTGGACGCAGTCAGTGACCGTGATTTTATCATCGAATTCTGCAGTGCAGCCAGCCTGATCATGATGCACCTTTCACGGTTTTCTGAAGAGCTTGTATTATGGGCTTCCGCACAATTTGATTTCATCGATCTGCCGGATCGTTTCTGTACTGGCTCCAGCATTATGCCGCAAAAGAAAAACCCGGACGTACCTGAGTTGGTTCGAGGCAAAAGCGGCCGTGTCATTGGCCATCTGATGGGGCTATTTACCTTAATGAAAGGGCAGCCGCTGGCGTATAACAAAGACAACCAGGAAGACAAGGAACCGCTGTTTGATACGGTTGACACCTTATCTGGATCACTGCGCGTCTTTGCTGACATGGTGCCTGCAATTCAGTGCAAACGAGAGCAGATGCAGGACTCGGCGATGAAGGGCTACGCCACTGCAACCGACCTCGCCGATTACCTTGTCCGTAAGGGCGTGGCTTTCCGTGATGCCCATGAAATTGTTGGTCTTGCTGTCCGTGAAGGCATCAATTCAAAACGTGATCTTTCTGAGTTAGCGCTGGAAGAATTACAGAGATTTTCACCCGCCATCACTGATGATGTTTTTGAAATTCTCACGCTGAATGGCTCAGTTAATGCTCGAAATCACTTTGGCGGAACAGCACCAGAGCAGGTGCGTGATGCCATCGAACGCGCCAGAAAACGCATGACATAATTGACCACCATAGATATCGCATGAAAAAAACCTCTGATAGCCTGGAACAATTACGCAAGCAACTGCATACGTTTGCGAACCGACGCGACTGGGAGCAGTTTCACTCCCCGAAAAATCTGTCAATGGCGCTGATCGCCGAAGCGGCTGAACTAGTGGAACATTTCCAATGGCTCACAGAAAAACAAAGCTATTCTCTGGATGAAAAAAAACACAATGAAGTCAGGCTGGAGCTTGCTGATATCCTGATTTATCTGATCCGTACCGCTGATCGGCTGGATATTGACCTGATTCAGGCGGCTCAGGATAAAATCCAGATCAATGAAAAACGCTATCCGGCAGATAAGGCAAGTGGCAGTGCAGCCAGAGCTGAAGAATACAAATAATTTCAATCGCTTACTGACCTGGTTTATAGTGGTTCAGGTTCTGCGGCAGATAGCCAACAGAGTAAAGTAATTGGCCGTGTTTCCGCTATAACTACTGAGTTTTTGCAACCAGCAAGAATCGTTACAGGATGCCAGTACAGAGACCATGATGCCTGCCTTACTCAATTGCACAGACACACAAGCTATTTTTGAAGGCTTGCCAGTGCCTGCTTTATTATTGGACAGTAAAGGCGTTGTTATCGCTTTTAATAATGCGTTTATCAAAATTGCAGGCGACACGTCAATCGATGGCCTCATTGGCTCCAATACCAAAATCATGGTTGACCACCCCTTAAAGAAACTGGTCGAATCGACTGACGTTGTTGAGTGGCAGTCAGGTCGCAGCCCAAATCGGCACTTACGTATCCAGCGAATCCCCCTGGAAGATGCTCAGGAAGCGTCAGAACTACGTTTGTATATTGACGAGACCGAAAAACGAGCGCTTCTCCAGGCCAACACGAGCCTCCATGAAAAACTTCAGAAAAACACCCTGACAGATGACGCCACCGGACTGCTCAATCATCGCGGGATGATCCTGGCTCTTGAGCCCCAGGTCGCTCGCAGTCGTCGCTATAACCGTCCACTGACAGTCGTGCTGGTTGCGCTTGATTCTCCATCATCTGACATTCGAATCTGGACAGAAGTCAGCCACCTGTTAAAAGACCAATTACGCTGGGCTGATCTTGTTGGCGTCACTGAAGACCATCACTTTCTGCTCGCCTTACCTGAAACCAACGAAGAAGAAACCGCTCAGTTGAATGACAAAATTAAGCAATTATTAATCGATCTGTCGACTGAAAAGTTTAATGGAAAACCGATCTCTGCCACCTTCGGCATTGCTGGCTGGCAGAAAAACGATAATGCCACCTCAATGGTTAACCGGGCGTTAGAACAGCTACTTGCCTTACAACAGGAAGGCACTCCTTCAAAAACCTCTGCATCCTGAACAGTTGATTCCTATTGCACCCTCGACTGACATCTCATGACAACGTCTGAAAAAAATACGATCGATGCCCTGCAGGTCAAGCAGGTGCTGGATCGCTTTCGATTGCTCAATACTCAGCGGTTTGATCGCGTACAGGACTCACTGGAAAAATCTCAACGGATCTTTCTGGATATATTACCTTTGCTGTTCCATGTAAACCATCCCATGTTGCCAGGCTTCCAATCTGTCGACACCCCCTTTGGGATAAGCAATTACTCCCCTGAAAAAGGCGCAATCAAACAGGTTAAACAACTGGCTCAGGCATTTCAACTTAATAATCAAACACCCTCTATGCAGGCAATTCACGCAATATTTATCATGGGCAGTACCGGCACAATCGCCTACTCAAAAAGTAGCGATTTTGATATCTGGGTCTGCCACGACCCTGATCTGGGAAGCGATGTAAAATACGCTCTCCAGCAAAAAGCCAATGCAATAGAAAGTTGGGGAGAATCGCTTGGGCTGGAGGTGCATTTTTTTATTCTGGATGAGGTCTCCTTCAAAAACCAGCAACATGCAGAACTATCAATACATAGCAGTGGCAGCTCTCAGCACATTCTCTTGCTGGACGAATTTTATCGAACCAGTATTCTGATCGCCGGACGCCATCCAATTTGGTGGTTAGTTCCCCCCGCTAATGAAAATTGCTATGAAGACTATTGCCAGACATTGCTCTCAAATCAGTTTATTCAGAAACAGGACATTATTGATTTTGGCGGGCTAAAAGTTATCCCCCCCGAAGAGTTTTACAGCGCCTCACTGTGGCAACTAAACAAAGCCATTGAGTCCCCCTACAAGTCAATCCTTAAACTGAATTTACTCGAGTCATATACTGCAGGGTCACCCTACAATCAATTACTGGCCCTGAAATTCAAGGAATCGATTTACGATGAGCGGCATCTTTTGGCCACTCTAGACCCTTACATCATGACCTGCCATGCCATAGAGGACTACTTATTTTCAACCCGGCAAACTCGACGTCTTGACCTGGTACGCCGCTGCTTTTATTTCAAAATCGATGAACCCTTAAGCCAGCCACAGAAAAATCCTTCGTGGCGTCGAAAACAATTGAGCAGCATTGTTGATGACTGGGGGTGGGACAAGGAAAAAATCGAGCAACTCGACCAAAGGCATCGATGGAGAACGCATCAAGTTCTGACTGAGTACAGGCAACTAATGCAAGCGCTGGAATACAGTTATCAATGTATTAAACGCAACACCGAAAATACTTCGTCAACTGTTAAACACGACCAGAGTGACACTCAATTACTAACAAAAATGTTATCGGTCGTCTTTACACCACAGAAACAAACAGTCGAATTATTTAACCCGGGAATTTCTAAAAGCTTACTGGAGCAGGAACTCACACTTGTTTTCACATCTAGCAAGGACAAACCCCTCTGGGAAGTCTATTCGGGAAAACACACTCAGAAAAACCCGCCAAACGGAGAACCATTAAACCAATCTGAAAGTCTGGTGAATTTACTGGCCTGGTGCCACTTCAATAAAATCATTGCTTACAATACGTTTGCCGTCCACCTATATCCTGAGATGGGCCACAACCGACAATGGGAAATTGAGTCTCTCATTAACAGTATGCGGGATTACTTTCCACGCAATACCGGCGACTCTTCAGACACAACTGGCCTGGCAAAAACAACATACCTCCAGCGCAGCTGCTTTTACATAAACACAACCATTGACCCGATGAAGAAACCCGGCATGCCTGGCATGCAGCTAATAAACAATCAGAACGACCCTTTAAACTACGGGCAAAATAACACCAATCTGGTTCAACAGTGCGACCTGCTCGGGATAAATAGCTGGAACCAGGTTATCTTCAACTCCTTTACTCGACGAGATTCTGCTTTACTGGACGGAATCTGCTATTACCTTTCCTGGTTTTCTGAAACAGAAAATACACCACAATCGCCTGCCTTCTGCAATTTCTCGTCAACCAATGGCCATGCAGTGACACGCCGAGTCAACGAGTTAGTACAAGATATCATCCACTGCTTCTACAATGATCAAAACAACGAACAACGATACTTACTCAAAGCCGGCGGGCATTATTACCTGCTGGCGTGCGATGACTCTGTTCCCAGATACCAGAAATTCACTACCTATTCAGAATTAATCAATGTGCTGTCACAACCCCTGGATGATTTTACATATACATTTTTTGACCAGACATCTCTTTCCAACACGACATTGGCCCAGGTACTTTCCAGCAACCAGAAAAATACCATCCAGATAGTTTTCAGAATAAATGATACTGAAGCAAGCATATTTATACTGGATGAAAATGGTGCGCTATTCTATGAACGCACCACTTTTAGAGATCAGCAAACACTGCTAAACCCTTACCTGACATTTTTAAAATCTATTCATGATGGCAAACCGCCTGAAATCACAACCAATCAAATCACCACACAAGAATTAAATTTAAAATGGGCGGATATCCCCGAGTCTCTCGCACCGGTTGCCAACCTGTCCATTAAACTCAATTGCCAGCCGGATGATTTACGCGAAGACAATATTGAAATTACGTTTGGGGAAAAAGTCTTTGAAGCAGGAACACACAATATCTTTCAGCAAGCTGCACAGTTTGTTGTGAACAGCCGAAAAAGCAAAGCAAAGTACCCGGTTCATATCACCAATATTCAAACGCCAGAGCGCGAGAATCAGCAACCCGTCAAAAGCAGAACCATCCAGCTGTTAAAACTAAAACGTGACATAGAAAAACAACTCAATCAAGCAATATCAACCTCAGTAGTGCCTGAACACACCAGCTGAAAACTGACATTTCTTCTGCTTTATACTACTAGCAATATTCTTATCTATTAATTGACGGACCGTAATAAAAAAAATGGGCGCCGAAGCGCCCAAAAATAGAAGAGTCAAACTTTTTTATTTCGAAACAAACTCAGGGTAGGCTTCCATACCACACTCACCAATATCCACGCCTTCGTATTCTTCTTCCTCGGAAACTCGAATACCCATGATCATTTTGATAATGAACCAAACGATCAAGGAAGAAATGAACACCCAGGCAAAGATTGACCCCAGGCCTAAGAGCTGCGCTTTTAAAGTCGCATCAGGGTTGGTCAGTGGCACAGCCAGTAGTCCCCACATACCCACAACACCGTGAA
>JAZGER010000078.1:0-2191 GCA_036478835.1 Gammaproteobacteria bacterium
GTATGTCCGGTACCCCGGAAAAATTCAGCCATGGGTAGTACGCTATGTTCGTTGATGCCTTTTTTGACCACCATATTGATCTTGATGGAATCAAAACCAACGGTGTTGGTATTTTCGATCGCATCAAGCACCTGTTGAACAGGAAACTTAACGTCGTTGATGGCCATGAAAGTTGCATCGTCAAGTGCATCCAGACTAATGGTTATTCGATTTAATCCTGCGTCTTTGAGTTGTTGCGCATTTTCCCGGGTAAGCAGTGAACCATTTGTCGTCAGGCTGATATCCTCAAGGCCGGGAAGTTTCGCGAGACGGTTCACCAGCTCCGGTAGCTTCGGGCGCACCAATGGCTCACCACCGGTCAGGCGAATTTTCTTAACACCCAGCGCAACAAATTGACGTGCAATCTTTTCTATTTCGTCGTAACTTAATATTTTTTCGTTTGGAAGAAAGCGGTGATTAGAACCGAATTTTTCCTTGGGCATACAATAGACACAACGGAAATTACACCGGTCTATAACAGAAATGCGTAAATCTCGAATCGGGCGTCCCAGCGAATCAGTCAAAGCTGTTGTTTCTGTATTTATCATTTAATATGAATGACCAAGTTATATTTTAAGAAACCTCTGATTAATTTGCGAGAATTTGTAGGAGCGGCTTTAGCCGCGATGGGGCAGTGCAATGTTCATCGCGGCTAAAGCCGCTCCTGCATAATCTTCACTGTTCACAATGACTCTAGAAAGAAGACTCAGCAAAGTATAGACCAACAAAATCAGGCTATCTAGAAGACAGCTGATATGGGAATTCAACCACTGTTTAGGCCCTTCCCTGCGGTCTCTTTGTACAGATCCGCCTGAACACACCTTAATACGCCGTAATTATACGTTTCGTCCAGCGACTCGTGGACGGGTTTGAGCTTCCCTTCGACACCCGTGGCATGCATTTCCATTGCCTGCTGAATTTCAGCATATTGAATATCATCGAGCGCGAGTACATCACGCGCATTGAGTAATCCGGCTTCGATAGCGGCAGCGAGATGGGAATAAACCGTTGATTGGGAGATTTCACGTTCATTCGCGATGGTTTCGGTATCTTTGTGCTGGCTGTATAACATTAAAGTTTCGTTAACCGTATTGCTTAATTTATTGTTGAGTAACGCGGGTAATGGGTACTCTCTAATGACATCTATAAATGTTTTACCATAACTTCTGAGCTTTTGTTCGCCAACACCACTAACAGCACGCATAGCATCTTCTGCCACCGGTCTTACTCTGGCCATTTCAATCAATGCACTGTCATGGAATATCATATAGGGTGGAATACCATGTTCGCTTGCCAATGCCCTGCGGCGTTCGCGCAGCGCTTCGAAAAGGTCTTCGTCGCAACCACGTAGTTGTAAAGATTTTTTCGTGGTCTTTTCTTTTCGTGTCTTTTCAGGTTTGGCTTGCTTACGTAATTGCAGTTGCAATTCACCACGCAGCAGAGGTCTGGATTTTTCAGTTAACCGCAACGCCCCGTGTCCTTCTGGGTCTATATCGAGATAACCCTGCGCAATAAGCTGCCGGAAAATATTACGCCAGTCTACTGACGTGCGTTCCTGGCCAAGACCAAAGGTGCTGACCTGGTCATGACGGTTTCGCTGGATACGTTCATCTACCTTTCCCACCAACACATCGATCACATAATTCACGCCGAATCGTTGCCCGGTGCGGTAGACACAGGATAAAACTTTCTGAGCAGCTTCCGTGCCGTCCCAGGTCTCGGGTGGATGCAAACAGGTATCGCAATTACCACAAGGCTCGGCTAACTGCTCATCAAAATATGCCAGCAAGGCCTGACGACGGCAGGATATTAACTCGCAAAGGCCCAGCATGGTTTCCAGTTTGTGATGCGACGCGCGCTTGAATTGTTCAGCCGCATCGGATTCGGCCATCATCTGGCGCAGGGTAATCACATCCTGCAGGTTGTACGCCATCCAGGCATCCGCAGCCTGTCCATCACGGCCAGCACGACCGGTTTCCTGGTAATAAGCTTCGATACTTTTGGGCAGATTTAAATGCGCCACAAAACGCACATCCGGTTTGTCGATACCCATACCGAATGCAATTGTAGCAACAATAATGACACCCTCTTCGCGTAGAAAACGCGCTTGATTTTGTTGGCGCACACTAACCGGAAGACCGGCGTGATAAGG
>JAZGER010000079.1:0-34001 GCA_036478835.1 Gammaproteobacteria bacterium
TTGACTTCCAGTGGGTCAGCAAACACGAATAATGGATGCTTTACAACATATTTGGTCACCAGGCCGGCGTTGTGCCCATTGGTTGCTGATTTGGTAAATGTCTCATCAATCTCGACAGAGACTTTCACCGATTTGTTCAGTAAAAATGAACATTTATCCCCGCTAATGATTGGCTTTATTTTCAGCGACTGCGGTCTTATCACACAACTTTTGATTGTTTTTCCGTCGTTGCGCTTTGCCGTAACCGTTACATCACCGTTAAATGAGAATGTTGTCCAATGATTAGCTTCCTGCATATATCCACTCGTATAGTCGAATGATTTTGTGTAGGTATTTTTACTCTTATAGACGAAGGAATCCTGAGTGCTCCCATTCTGTCTAACTGAGACAGAAAACCTTTCAGACTTGTACGGCTGAACACCAGGATATACAACAAGAGAACCCGTCGTACCTGCCCCGGGATCAACACCAGCTGGGGTTTTTATTTCAGGCTCTACAACGACTACCGGTGGAATATAATTAACCGTCACTTGAGCTGATTTTCTTAAATCAGAATCAACAGTACTTTCCACTATTACCGTAGCAATACACTGAGCCTCTCCTGTCAAAATCTCATCAGGCGCATGATAAAGCCCCGTTGCCTTTCCTACCCAACCACAGCCTTCAACGCGCCACGTCACACCTGGATCACTTAAACCCGTTAGATTGGCTGAAAACTGTCTTGTAAATCCTGTTTGAAGAGTTGCAGCAGCTGGTGAAAGTAACAACTCACCACTCACGACTGGCTCAGCCTGATTATTCGATAAAGTGACCGTGATCAACGCTGTAGCACTGGAGGCAGGCGAACCTGCACTGCTTGCTGTAATACTCGCTTTACACGTTTCTCTACCCTGCGATATCCCTTCAGGCGCATGATAAACCCCGTTATCCTTCTCAATCCAGCCACAACCTTCGCGGCTCCAGGTTACAGGGACAGACTGCCCATTATTTATAGCCTGAAGAGTCGCTGTCTGGCCTGTCTCGATTTCTGACTTTAAAGGGGTAATGATTAATTTCGAACCGCTTTGTGGCTCGGTAGTTGGCTCGGTAGTTGGCTCGGTAGTTGGCTCGAACTGAACGGTAACATCAGAGGATGCAGACAAATTTGAAGCCTGGATACTTGTGGCTGTAATTGTAACCGTACAGAAATCTCTCCCAGACTGTGTATTGTCAGGCGCGTGATAAATACCTGATGATTTTTCGATCCAGCCACAACCACGGTAAGACCAGCTAACTGTCTGGTTTTCCAGACCAGCGATAGCCGCAGTGAATTTCTTTTTCGTCACAGGCTTTACCGTAGCGGAGGACGGTGAAATAACAATGACAGGCGTGCTCACAGAAGGTTTATTATCATCTTCAGTAACTGCAGGTATCATTCCGACAGAAGTTACCGGGGGCTCTCTGTTAGAATCTGCAACAGACTGACTATCCACAGCAGCATTCTCTTCAGCGGCACTGGCACTGGACTTATCTGGTGTCTGGTTTTGAGGTGCATTTGCAGAATCAGAAGGTGCTAACACAGGCATAGTATTCACAAGAACCTCTTCAAGAGCCGCTGATTTTATTGTTTCAGTACTCTCAGGTGCATCTGAAACCGAAACCGATTCAACGACCTGAGTTGCTTCTGCACCTGCTGTCTCACTATTCTCATCTGAAATACAGCCTGACAAAATCAAAAGGCTGATAACCGTCAATTTATAAAGAACGTGTGAATTGTTAGATTTAACCACTTTTTTATCCTCATATAGCCGCAAATGCTATAAATTTTTCCCCGGAACTTCGATGTCAGATCAAGCTTTCTGCTGCACACATAAATAATCCGACGGGTTCCGGTTGCTGAAAACGATAACGTTCAATAATAGGAATATTTGATCGCGAATCGCTAAAAGTGTGATTAAAAACACACAGGGAAGGAGACTTTTGTCAGAGTGTCGCAACACATGTGAAATGGATCACACTTCAGAAGAAAAATATTGCTATTTGGATGACTGCAATAAATTCAGAGCATTCATTTCCCACAAGCTGTATTCTGGCTTAAAATAGATACATGGAAATATTTGATAGTCACTGCCATCTGAATTTTGAGCATTTCGATAAAGACAGGGAGCATATTATTCAGCAGTGTTTAAAGAAGAACATATCTAGCATACTCATCCCTTCTGCAGAAAAAACTGACTGGGAAAAAATTGCATTTCTTTGTAATAAGCATAGATCCACTCTCTTCCCAGCTTACGGGCTCCACCCTGTTTTCATCGAAAAACATGCAGCGGCCGACCTCATCAGCCTCGACGATTTTGTGCAAAATCACACCGTCTATGCCATTGGAGAAATCGGTCTGGATTTTTATATAAAGTCACTGGATAAAGAAAAACAACTGCAGTTTTTTGTAACGCAATTGCAAATTGCTGAAAAACATAGCCTTCCTGTCATACTCCATGTGCGTAAAGCACATGACACCGTATTACACGAGTTAAAGGCTTCAGGCGTTTCGCAAGGGATCGTACACGCGTTTAATGGTAGCCTGCAGCAAGCAGAAAAATATATTGAAATGGGGTTTTTTCTGGGTTTTGGTGGAACAATGACCTATAAAAACGCTCACCGTATCCACAGACTTGCGGCAAGGTTACCAATAGAGAGCATAGTTCTGGAGACTGATGCGCCTGATATGGTGGTCGCTGAACATAAAGGCAAACGTAATAGCCCTGAATATATAACCTATTCTCTAGAAGCCCTATCCAGAATCCGCAAGCAGCCCGTGGAAACAGTAGCAAAAATCACCACAAATAACGCGCGCAGGATTCTAAACCTGGATTAATATGACAAACAGGGCGAACACAAAACGATTTGGCGGTATCTCACGACTCTACGGAGAAGAGGCATTTGGCATAATTTCATCGCTGCATGTTTGTGTTGTTGGTATCGGTGGCGTAGGGTCCTGGGCGGTCGAATCATTAGCGAGAAGTGGAGTGGAAAAAATCACGATCATTGATTTTGACACTCTTTGTGAAACCAATATCAATCGACAAATTCACGCATTACAGAGCACGTTAGACAAAAAGAAAATCTCCGTTATCGCTGAACGAGTCCGTGATATAAACCCGAATTGCCTGTGTACTTTAGTCGACGACTTCCTGACGAATAAAAACATTCGAGACTACCTTTCGCCTGAAAAAGGTTTCGACTATGTTATCGACGCCATTGACAGTATTTCATACAAAGCCGCACTAATACATCAGTGCAAACGAAACAAAATTCCTGTTATTACAACGGGTGGTGCTGGCGGCTTAAACGATCCAACCCAGATTGCCATTAAAGATCTTAGCAGAACATGGAATGACCCCCTTGCCTCCAAAGTACGTGCTAAGTTGCGCGAAAGCCATAGCTTCTCTCGCGACATAAAGCGTTACTTTGGCGTTGAGTGTGTTTTTTCCACGCAACAACAAGTCTATCCTAAAGATGATGGCTCAGTCAGCCAGAAAAAACCGGGGATTCATGGCATAAATCTTGATTGTAATCTAGGGTATGGCGCTGCCAGCTTCGTCACCGGCACCTTTGGGCTGGTTGCCGCATCACGTGTAATCAATAAAGTAGTTAAAAAACGTCTCAGGAAGAGTAGCTAAGCAGTTTCTGGAATATAAGACGCATTTTTTTCACTATCTGATTGCGCCCTGTCAACCCAGTTATTCCAGCGACTTCTTGCCATGAACGCTGCTGCATGACTTTAGTGACCACTAACAGGGCTTCTTCGTCGGTTAAAACATCACAGTCACCAGGAACAGATAAAGCGGCAAACCCCACGCTCGCTAATGATGCAGAGCAGGCCTCATACAGGCGGTTTCCCTGGCAAAACCCTTGAAGATCAAACCGTTCCTGCACACTTAGATCTTGATGATGCAGGGTGTTCTGAACAAGCATTTCTCTCACTAGAACAGGGTCAAGATTTTTATACGCATCGGTTAATTCAAATGTAAACTGCTTGCTGAAATGGCGTGAAACCCTATCAAACATTTTTCTGCTTCTATCTGTAAAAGGTAATATCATCGCAACAGAATGCTCTCCACTTGCAGATCCACGATTCACCCCTACCCTGATTTCTGCGAAGCCCTGTTTTTTCCAGAAACGTAATAAAGACTCCGTAGCGCCAAAGCTATTGCCCATGTAATCAATGCCCTTCGAACGCTCGGCATCAATGATATACCTTAAAAGTGCACTTCCTAATCCCTGCCACTGTAATGATGGGAGAATTGCAATCCGCATTATTCGGGAACAAACAAGCATCGCCGCTTTCGGTTGTCCATAATGCGAGGCAACTACTTCTGGCAACAAGTGACCTTGCGGACGACGCAAGCCTTCAGAGATGGCCTTTGAAGCTGCTTCGTCAAAGCCTCCTTCCTGATTAACCAGGGCTGCCCCTACAACGGCGCCTTCATAGGTTACGATGTAAATACTCAAATCATTTGCATCAAGCAAATACCGTAAATCAAAAGGCCGCGTTCTATAATGCGCTAGAATGAGCAAACCAAACAACTCGGTTAACAGAGGTTCATTTTCAAGTAATACGTCTTGGGGAATTGAGTATATCTCACAAGATGAAGCCATCACCTCTGATGAATTCGACTCTATTACTGATGGCTCGGCGTTCAGTAAAAGCAACTCAAATATTTGTTGCTCCAGCAAATCATCCTTTGCCCAACGAACAGGTTCGCTTAAATAGACTCTACACCAACCACGCGTGTGTTTATCCAGGTACGCTGAAAAGCGAATAAGAAACCCTTGCCCGGTACCTTCATAGCCATGCACTGTTGTCGCAAAAGCGATGCGTGGAAAACGTTTCAGTAATTTTTTTAATATTTCTACAGGAAGAGCAGCAGCCTCATCAACCAGCAGTAGATCAGGCTCAATATCAGACTGTAATAATTGGTCTGCAGCGATATACCTAATGATGGAATCAACCGATTTCAGGCTTCTGCCTTTTATACTGCAATTATCTAGTTTGATTGCAGCATGATTAAAGAGTGATTCAACAGCAGAAAAACTGGGGCCTGTAACAATAATTGTCTGTAAGCCCGCCTGTACCAGCTGGGCCGCAGCGATACCAAACGCTGCAGATTTCCCTCGCCCTCTGTCAGACAGCAAAACGAGTGGCCGTCTACGGTGCCCCGTCACCACATGCTTCACAGCGTCGATGGCTTTTTGCTGATCGTCATTGGCCGTAAATACTGATTTTTGTGCGGAAGTAAGCAAGGAAATATCGGGTAAATCATCGCCCTGTCGAATATGAATTAATTCTGGCAGGCGCTCCAAAATTCTGGAGAAGCGTAATATAAAGCGGCTAGTCGTGATTGCCTCTGAGTTTGCCGCCTGAAGTTTTTCATTGAAGGGGTCATCTATTTCAGGCCACAACTCTTGAGTCGGCGCCAAAATAAAAAAACAGCCACCTCCTCGAAGAGCACCTGCTGCCTGCCCTACCAGGTCAGGGTTCAACCCCTCATAGGCATCCAGCACCAGAACATCGACTTCCTGGCCAAGAATAGATTCACCATCATCTTTAACCCAATAGGATATTGCATCCTTCAACAGGTCGAGATAATGATGAACTACAGATAAAGCCCAGGCATGATCACCAGACAAAAGCACCAATTGTCTTTTCACGTCTGGCAGCAGAGCCTGCAAACGGTAGCCCGATTAACAGACTTGCTCAAAGGCTCCCGACTTCAAACGTATTACAGGTACTAATATCACCCGCTTTTAAACCCTTAGTAAACCAACGCACACGCTGCTCAGAAGTACCATGCGTAAACGATTCAGGCGTCACGTATCCGCGGGCCTGTTTTTGCAATCGATCATCTCCAATACTGGTCGCCGCCATCAACGCTTCTTCGATATCACCCTGCTCCAGAATCCCGCGTGTTCTATCCGCATGATTGCCCCAGACACCGGCAAGACAATCCGCCTGCAATTCCAGGCGAACAGATAACTGGTTACCTTCTGATTTACCGGAACGTTGGCGAAGCTCCTGCACCTTACTACTAATACCCAGCAAATTTTGTACATGGTGACCCACTTCATGCGCAATGACATACGCCTGCGCAAAATCGCCCGAAACACCTTTGTCGCGCAAATCCTTGTAGAAACTTAAATCGATATAGACTTTATGATCGCCAGGGCAATAAAAAGGCCCCATGGCCGACTCAGCATACCCACAGGCAGATTGCGCTGCACCTGAAAACAGGACCAGCTTGGGCTCTGAATAAACTTTACCATTTTGACGAAAAACCTTATGCCATGCATCTTCTGTATCAGCAAGCACGACAGAAATAAACTCTTTCATAGAGTCGCGGACTTGTTGCTGCGGTATTTGAAAACGCGTATCGGGGGCATTCCCCATCTCGCCACTACGTGGCAGCCGTGGGATTTCGGACGTAGGCATAGTCGGCGCCTGCGTCTGCGCTCTACCAGGCGAACTGCCACCCCCCTGAAGCAATGTCAGTGGATTAAAGTCAAAGAAAAGCATCGCCAGTATTGCCATAATGATGAGCATTCCGCCGCCACCGCCACTACTTTTAACGCCTCGGCGAACCCCTCGGGGGAAGAGTATATTTCTCGGCGAACGACGCCGCCCCGTTCGCTGCCCTCGTTGGTCTTCAACATTATCGCTACGTCTACCATCTTTCCAGCGCATGAAATTCTCCTTTCAATAAGCGGTCTATTTTACCGTTTTACCAGAAAATATACCCAGTATTTATTGTACGGTATTTGACGAAAACAAAGCAGCATCCAGGTCGTAATCCGGGTGAGCCAGACGAAATTCGTGTATCTGTCTCTCTGCCCCTGCATGATCCACTTGATCCAGTAAAGACCTGATATTACCAACCCTTTGCTCTGTATTCGCAGACCCCGCCGTAGCGCCCTGCTTCGCAGAACGCAACTCCTGAACTTGCGGCCACAGAAGTGCGGCCATCACGATAGCCGCAAAGACCAGCGCAATAATCGCCGGTTTAACCCAGGAACCTGAAGGCACTGAGCCTGATCGAGTCCGGGAATCAGCGGTTCGCTGTGAGTCATGATTCTCATTATTCATTACATTCTCCTGTCATTATTTTATACCCTGAGTCCGAGAGGATCCTTCGGATCGACATTTTCCATAAACGGTATTTTTCTTTCTTTATGTGTCACCTGATAAACACAACCCAGCCAATTGCTAACCACCGCCTCAGCGGTATCATGCCAGGTATTCTCAATTCTTTGAGTCACCAGAGACTCAGGGAAATCAGGTGATTTCTGCTGACTCGCTCTGGCAATAATCAGCTTTTGCTTATACTCTGCCAAAAGCGCTGTTCCCTGCTTAGGTAAATATCTGCCTGGAAATTCTGGGTACGCTTTACGCTCACCCTTTGCAAACAAACTCACTTCACGCTTGTATTCTTTTAGCAAAGAGACCGTGTCATATTCAGGATGCCCCTGAAACATCACAAAACGCAATCCATCTGGGCTGGTCGCCAAATGAACGCCCGCCTCTTCACTTTCAGCCAGCACAAGCAAGTTAGCCTCGTCAAACTGATCTCGAGCCACCAGATTCCAACGCGAATGAGGCACATCAAAACGGGTATTAATATCGGCAACCAGGGGGTGATGCTGATTCATTACCCCGTGCGAAAATACGCCCCAGGCTTTCTTTTCCTGCAAACGCCGCTTTTGCTGGTAACGAAATTCGAGTACCGCATGTGTCGCCAGACAGGAGCACAAAGTGGAGGTGACATTCTCATATGCCCAGTCAATCACCTCTTTCAAAGGCTCCCAGAATGACTGAGTCTTGAGCTCAGGGCCGACAACGTTTGCCCCCGTCACAATTAACGCATCAAGGCCGTTTTCACGTATCTGATCAAAGCTTTCGTAAAAGGAAGCAATATGCTGACTGGCTACTTTACCTCGCTCTAAAGACGGCAGGGTAAAGGGGTGCACATAAAATTGTGCTATCGGATTACTCTCCCCAATTAACCGCAAAAATTGTCGCTCAGTCGCTTCCAGCGCGGCATCGGGCATCATATTTAACAAGCCGATATGCAGCTCTCGAATATACTGACCCTGTGCCCGGTCTGGATTAAGAACCGTTGTGCCTTCTTCGCGCAATCGATCAAGCGAAGGCAGTGGCGTATGTGAGATTAATGGCATGTTATCAACTACGCCTTTCGAGCAATTGCCTGTTCAAGCAATTGGAGAAAATCCTGTTCATCACTTACCTGTGCCACCTCATTCGAGGTAACGGTATAACCATACGGTTCTGCAATCGCTTCATATCTGGGAATGCGGGAATGAAACAGTCGTGGAAACACCCACCGGGTGAATTCATCCGGATCCATTTGAGCCGCATACTCCAAGCCGTTCTCGTCAAGGTAGAAGGCAAGCTGCTCCTGTAAAAACTCAGGCCGATAATAGAGTGGCTTGGGGCTACTCTGCGCACGTTGGATCAGCGTCTGCTCTTCTTTTTTATCCGTCACCTTGATATACAAAATCAAGGTGTCTTTTGCTAGCTGCTCGATAACACCTGACTCATCCAGCTCACACAGACTGCCGCCAACATCATTGACAAAATGAGGATAACCATAAACCTGTTGCGCCTTCTCAATAAAAGCCGGGACATCTCGCATCGCCGCAATTTCAGCTTCACGATAGAGTCCCTGCCGATTAATAAAGTCTTCGAGCTCAACACCACCGACCTCAGGATTACCCAGCTTACCGACAAAGCTCAATACTGGCCCCAGATCATGAACCTTGATGTTATTACGTATATAAATCCAGTCACGCATCAGCAAATCCCGCAGAAAAGGCATCTGCATTGCCTGCTGCTTGATCAAATCCATAATCGGCTCGTCAAGATAGCGCGTACCAATGCGGTAATCACCCGAATAGTGGAACCAGTTATGATCACGAAGAAGCGCTGATAAATGGGTTTTTCCAACACCCGACATTCCCAGCAAAGTCACTTTCTTATGCTTCCAGCTTTGAAATTCACTAACGCTCAGTTTCACGGCCATTTCCAATGTTCAAATATCTGATGATTATGCCCTGTTTCGTGCCGCTTAAACAATCCTGACAGTCCCAGCGCCAAAAGCCCATCCATCTTTGCCACATAAAAGGGCTGCAGAAGCAGCCCTTTTATGTGTCGATCGGTTAAGAGTCAACCTAGAGAAATTTTCTGGCAATCCCAAAAAGATCATCAATCACTTTGCCATCATTATCCCGATCCAGTAGAGAGGTCAAAATCCCACCAGCACCAGAAGCCAACGCACCACCGAGCAAACCCTTGCCCGCACTTTGTTTGGAGAGCCCACCCATTGCCATGGATGCAATAACGGGTAACATTTTCTTCAACATGCCAAAATCCAGCCCAGTATTCGTCGCTGCCTTTTGCGCTAGCGCCCTGCTAGCATCCTTGTTTCCAAGAAGGTGGCCTAAAATACTATTTCCGTCGTCTGCTGTCTCACGCTTGCCCAATAAATCGGGTATATCCAGATACTGCGAGTGTTTTCCACGATTTAGTGCGCCCATTAAGCTGTCCAGACCCGACTGACTTCCAATGTTCTTTTTGACACCCTGACTCAATGCAGGAACCAGCTGTGTCAATGCTTTCATTGCATCGTCGCCACTTAAGCCAAAATTCCTGGCCAGCTGTTTAACTGCGCCACCATTCCCTGATGTCAGGATTGTTTCAAGTAAACTCATTTACGTACTCCTCCGAAATAATTCAACTACATAAGACAGATTAATCGACACTATGTTCAGCATTATATGCGCCATATACTACCAACCCTAATAATATTTTATTGCTATAAATATCATTGACTTAAATTCTATTTTAAAACTAAAAATCACTTTAAATCGATGTGATTTTACATTGATTACTCGCCCACAGACTCAGTGATCACCGCCTGGGACAACATCAGCTCTTCAACCCCTTGCGCTGCCCCCAGATAATCGACCAGATGAATCGCTACTTCTGGAGACTCAGAAGCAACGATCGCTACTTCACGCGGTAGATCAATCGTTACATGTCGACCCGCCGACAGGAAATAGGGTAAAACCACGATCTGCCTTGAACCTGACTGAATCAGCTGCCGCAACCCATCCGGAATTGCTGGCTCAGCCAACTCAAGAAACGCACAATCAATTTGCTCAAACTGGCTATCTCGTTCTCGTAAACGCGCTGTTATCGAGCGCACCTCGTCATTAGATTGTTGGCGCCGGCTACCATGTGCCACGACCAGTAAACTTTTCATCTCACTTCCTTCCCTAACTACCGCCAAAAAACAAGATTTGCTCGACAGTTTAAGTCTCCGTTCTTCTAACCTAAACCAGAATTAAGGTGGCGATCCTAGTATCAAATGAATAAAATTGATAGCCTGTCACCCGATGGCGCATGATTTCAATTGTTCAGCGTCTCATCTGGCAGTAAAATAGCAACTAATTCAGTCATCGCCAAACAATAAGGATTTTTCATGTTTTTACAAAAACGCTCTCTACCCATTTTCCTACTAACCTTTCTGGTAATGCTTCTCTCTGGTTGTCAAACCACTTACTACAACGCAATGGAAAAAATCGGCTATGAAAAAAGGGATTTACTGCTGGGGCAGATAAGCGACGCTCGTAAAGCTCAGGAAAAAGCCAAAGAACAATTTGCAGACGCGCTAGAACAATTCATTTCTGTCACAAATTTTGATGGTGGCGAGCTCGAAGCACAATACCGAAAGCTCAAAGGTGAATATGAAGATAGTGAATCCAGAGCGAATGATGTGCGTGATGAAATCAAGGATGTCGAACGCGTCGCCAGAGACCTTTTCAAGGAATGGGAAAAAGAACTCGATCAATATAGCACCCCTGACTTACGCCGATCCAGCGAACAACAACTGCAAACAACCCGCACCCGCTATAGTCAACTGATCAAAAGCATGAAACAGGCTGAGCAAAAGATTGATCCCGTACTTGAAGCCTTTCAGGATCGCGTGCTCTTCTTAAAACATAATCTTAATGCTCAGGCCATTGCATCATTACGCAGTAATCGCGCTGATATTGAATCCGATATTTCCACACTAATTGCTGAAATGAACAAATCAATAGCGGAAGCTGATAAATTTATTGCCTCTATGGAAACGAAATAAGGATTAATTTACCACGGGAAGCGCAGAAGATTGTCCTATCAAACTCCTGCGCTTCTTATGTGTTCCGTAGCCTCAACGGGAAATCTGAGCAGAACCATAGATACGTGGCCTAATTGAATACGCACTACAACCACTGCCATGTGCCCGCCAGCTTGTTGCCTTATTCTCTTCGTTAACCACAAAGCTGAATTCACAGGAGCGCTCATAATACTCTGGTGGAAAGTAATAACCTGGAGAAACATGAATGCGGGTCTCTCCATCCCTGGCTCGAAAACTTCGAATAAGATCGGGGGACCGGTAACCAGGGTAGGAGCCGCGATCTGTTCGAACCCAGGTAAACGCCCGGCTGCCCTCTTCAAGCTTGCGCTCAATAAAATTATAGCCAAAGATTTCCTGTAGTTGTCTGATATCCATACCAACATAACTATCCATACCCGTTTGAAAACGCTCAAGCGATGCACACGCGCCCAGGACCAGACTAAGCACGACTACCGTTAACTGTTTACTCATTCAATTTCACCTTCATATCATTGCCACTTTCACTACCTTCGTCTTCAGCAGACGCCTCAGGCAATACCAGACTAAGCAGTCGCCACCCCGCAGCCGGCTTAATTTCATGCTCTGCAGTAAAAATATTCAACCGACCTTTTGGGTTGACTGCGAACATGGGCACCGCTTTCTTATAAAAGCGCCGGGAATAATCACCAAAGTCAAAACTATCCGTAAGCTTGGTCTCACGCATTTCAGCACCTGCAGCGATCATCGCTGAGAGATCCTGATAGCTCACTTCATCCCCGAATGCCGTAAACCCACCGGACGAATGTTCTTCACTTCGACTTTCGTGGTCGGAGGTTTGCGTTTTAAGCACGAACAAATACTTGTCACCAAACTCACGTTTATAACGATGTACCGCTAAGGCGTTGACCTCAGATTGCGATGAAAGTGCCAATAATTTCCCCAGCCCCACCAGATCCAGGCGACGATCGGCCATTTGAGACGACGCATTCCCATAAAAAGTTGCCAGTCCATGCATTCTCGCTGCGCGGATATAATTCCAGTTTGTATCGCAAAGAAGACTTTCAATTCCTTGTTTTTTGAGTGCGACCGCAATATTTCTGGCCAATGGGTTAGCCCCAATAATCAGAAAATTTCGTGGTTCTGGCTCTGCGACGCCCAACAATTTAGCAAAAAATCTTGCTGTCATACTTTGCAATACGACGGTACCAATAATCACCAGAAAGATCAGTGGCACCAGCAGATCAGCTTTTGCGTAACCAATATTTTGCAGCTTAAGGGAAAACAAAGCAGCGACAGCCGCAGCCACAATACCTCTGGGGGCAATCCAGCCAAGCAGCGCCCTCTCCTGCCAGGTCAGCGATGAACCCCATGTCGAGAGTGCGATTTTCAATGGCCTGGCAACAAACTGGATCGTTGCAAGAACAGCAAACGCAGCCCAGCCTAATTGTCGAAACTGATAAAAATCAATGCGTGCAGCCAATACAATGAACAAGGTAGAAATGAGCATAATTGACAGGCTTTCTTTAAAGTCGAGAATATCCTGCACTGGCACCCTGTCCATATTTGCCAGCCAGATACCCATGACGGTCACTGTCAATAAACCCGCTTCACTTTCAAACTGATTCGAAACAGCAAAGACTGAAAACACCAGGGCCAGAGTCGCTATATTATGCAAATATTCGGGCAGCCAATGCTTGCGTAATGCAAGCCCAAGTAAATGACCGCAGACCACACCTATGCTAACCCCAATGAATAAGATACGAGCGAAGGTAAAAATCGTTTCAACAAATACTTTGCCCGTATGGCCATCAACCTGACCTGCATTCATGGAAACAATGAATTCGTAAACTAACACGGCCAACAATGCGCCAATCGGATCAATTACAATACCTTCCCAGCGCAAAATATTAGAAATTTTCGCTGTGGGTCGGATGGTTCTTAACATTGGAATAATCACTGTTGGCCCAGTAACCAGTGCTAAAGCACCGAATAGAAAAGCTAATGCGGGTGGAAAATCAAGGAACCAGAAAGTCGCCAACGCAATTATCGCCCAGGTCACCAACAGGCCACTGGTCACCATACGCCGGACCACCGTTTGCAGGCCTGCAATATCTGAAAGTTTCAGTGTCAGACTGCCCTCAAATAAAATAACTGCAACAGACAAGGAAACAAACGGGAAAAGCAAATCACCAAACAAAGCGTCCGGGTCAAGCCAGCCCATCACAGGGCCAATCAGGATACCTGCAAGGAGAAGAAACAGAATAGCGGGTAATTTCACCCACCAGGCAACCCATTGGCAAAAAATACTCAGTGCCGCGATGCCAGCAAATGCAATAATGGCGGGTTCCTCTACCATCAAGTCAGGCGATCTGATTTGTGGGCGCTAACAACAACTGCTGCTTGTCACGACGTGTCAGCCGTTTAATCGCCGCTTCACGTTTGCTAGCTGAACTACGATCATGCCCATTCTCAAGATAGATAACTTTACTCGGCGCCCTCCCACGAAAATAACGCGCACCGGTTTTGTTTGCATGCTGCTCAAATCGTCGATCAACATCAGTAGAGATCCCCGTATATATAGAGTCATCACTGCATAGAATCATATAAACAGCCCATGTCATTTTCCAGCAGGCTCTAATGATTCCCCGCATTTCACACAGCGATAAATGACATCACCCCGCTGACATTTATTGTGCCTTTGCAGAGTTAGGTCATGCGTCGCGCAACCACAATGATAACTCACTCTACGCTGCCTTCGAATTGGAATACCCGCGAGATCATACGTTCCAGTCACCTGAGGCGGCACGTCAAATTCATGCATAACCTGCTGCCATTCTTTGCCATGCGGTCGTATATTTCTCAAACCATACACCCGATCGGTGACATAATGTGCAACTTCGTGCGGAACCGTTGATGCCAGATTATCTTCGAAGTATTTCGAAAAAATATACGGATTAAAACGGATGCAACGACCGCCACGACGAACGCGGTACATGCCTGATGCACGACCTTTTAGATCGAACAAAACAGGCACATCGACCTTTTTAAATTCAAAAATACGCATTGCTCGTTCAATATAAGTCTGCGTTAATTCACAAACCTGCTGGCACTGTGCATCATTAATGGGTTGGATAATATTATTCATCGGGCCTTATTCGCAAAAAACTGGCGAATCTTGGTATGCCTTTACTCGTTAAACCATGATAACGGTAGGTTATCACAGTCCCGATTGCCGGGGGCGTTTGTCTTTCAAGCAGAGAAAAGCCCGTACCGATTTTGAAACGTTTCCCTGTTGTTGTCCTTACCTGCAGGGCACCCATCAAGCCGCCCAGCTGTCCTTTGCCAGGTAAATGGCCTAATACAATGGCTTCGGCATCCAGAAACGGCTTCAATTTTAACAAATCCTTACGTCGCCCAGAACGGTAAGAAGCCTCCGAATGACGCAACATCAAACCTTCACCGCCTGCACTAACCACCTGATCCAGCCTCTGCATTAATGCCTCTTTATCAGAAAATCTTTCCTGCTTAACCCGCTTTAACCAGATAACCTTCGCAGTCTCAACAATCTCATCAAGCAATGAAAGACGTTGTGTAAATGAACCTTCAGCACTCGGCAAATCGAACACCTGGTAAGTAATTGCTTTCCAACGCAGGCCTGCATCCAGTGATCGAACGATACTTACCGTTTGTTCAAATGCCCCGCGTCCGCTCCACAACTCACCATCCAGTGTCTGCCCTGGAAAACCTCGGGTAAACCAGTCTGGCGCATGAAAGATATGGCCACTGCGAGACTTCAGATGCTGGCCATCCCAGTAAGCTCTGACACCGTCCAGTTTCTCGCTAACCCAATACACCTCAATGGAAACATCATCGCTGTAAACTTGTGCCAGTGTTAGCGGCGGTAACGCTCTCGCTGAAGCGACACTGCAAAGAAAAAACATAACTACGCACAAACCGTGCAAATAAACCTGTCGACAATCCATGTCTGCATCCTTTTTTGTAGAGGTAAAACCTGACCCTTCCTGGTTCAGGCGCGTGCGATAAATTCCCGAGTATCTGTATTCACTTTGATTGACTCACCGGGTGTAATATACTCAGGCACCTGAACAATCAGGCCGGTATTGAGTGTCGCCGGTTTAGTTCGGGCAGAAGACGATGCTGCTTTCATACTCGGGGCGCACTCTTCGATAACCAACACCACCGTTGCTGGAAGCTCGAGCCCTAAAAGCTGACCCTCCGATATCAACGCAGTAATACCTTCCATCCCATCAACCATGAAAGCCAGCTCATCTTCAATCGTACCCTCAGGGATAACATACTGCTCATACGACTCATTGTCCATGAACGTACAACCGGTGCTATCTCTAAACAACAACTGAACAGCACAACGCGACAAATCCACCTGGGTCACCGATTCATCACCCTTAAAACTGCGTTCGTATTTTTGACCGGAGGAAACATCATGCCCTCTTACTTTATAAAGTGTGCTGCCACTACGGGATGAGGGCGACTGTACCTGCACCTGTTTTACAATGATATTCTTGCCATCCATCTCGAATACCAAACCCCGCTTTAGTTCATTTGCCTTCATAAGTCAGCCACTAGTAAGTAAATAGAAGGCAGTATAACTTGCTTTCCAATAATGTTCATATTCCCTCTAACACGTTCCAGTTGGCTGTAAAATTATCACCTTATGTAATGATTTTTAATAGAGAGCATGTTCCTGTACGGTCATGAATAATCGTTACCATGTGGTTTTTCAGAAAGAGCGGCTAACTGGGAGTTAGAAACCCTGTTTCAGCAGTGGGGCAATTGTTTTCTTTGCCACCCTGGTGGAGCAATGCCTGAAGGATGGGACTATAGAACCTGCGCTGTTTAAAGCTGTTAAACAGTTTGCCCGGAAATACCGGGAACAGCTGGTTTATGCGAACGTTAAATGAACCCATTGCCCGAAGGGCTAACCAGGAAGATATAAGCGTGCATTCTCAGGGGTGAGAAAAACACTAAACGATTAAACATTAACTGATCACACCGCCAGAATGTCCTCTCAAAGTCTCACGAAAAGCATCAGCGAAAATTGTCTTTTAGCAACGGCAAATACTCTTTTGAAGAGTTGACAACGCCTAAATTTATCTAGCATTTCTATTCAAATTCACTACTATAGCGCCCAGAATAACTATTGAGACGAATCGTGCAGAATTTTATCCCCGGACAACGCTGGATCAGTAATACCGAATCGACAATGGGGCTAGGGACAGTCCAGGCCGTTGAGCATCGAACAGTCACCATTTTATTTGAGGCGACGGGTGAAAAACGCACCTATGCACACGATACAGCACCGCTCAATCGGGTGCAGTTTGTTGAAGGTGATGCCATCATTTCGCAAAGTGGTTCTACGCTGGTCGTGGATATTTCTACTGAGGAAGATGGCCTTCTGACCTACCATGGTGTGAATGGTGATGGCGACCCAGATACGATTCATGAAAGCCAGCTGGATCATTTTCTACAGCTCAACCGGCCGACTGAACGGTTGTTTAGCGGTCTGGTCGATGCCGGGAAATGGTTTGACATGCGTTATCAAACTATCCGGCAACGTCATCAGTTGGCTCACTCCGATTTATTTGGCTTAACCGGTTGTCGTACCCACCTGATTCCTCACCAGTTATATATCGCTCACGAAGTGGCCAATCGCTTTGCGCCACGTGTCTTGCTTGCTGATGAAGTAGGTTTGGGGAAAACCATCGAAGCCGGTTTAATCCTCCACCAACAATTACGCACTGAACGCGCGCGGCGTGTATTAATTATCGTCCCTGAAACGCTTGTCCATCAATGGCTGGTGGAAATGTTGCGGCGCTTCAATCTGTATTTCAGTATTTTTGATCGGCCTCGCTACGATGCCCTGACTGAAGAGAGCGATAGCAATCCCTTTCATACCGAACAACTGGTGTTATGCAGCCTTGATTTTCTAACGGCGAATGAAGATGCCTATAAGCAGTGCCTGCAGGGAGAGTGGGATCTTCTCGTGGTCGATGAGGCGCATCATCTGCAATGGTCTGAGCAACAATCCAGCCCGCAGTACCAGCTTGTTGAGCAATTAACGGCAGTGACTAAAGGCGTCCTGTTGCTCACCGCCACCCCTGAACAACTCGGCAAGGCCAGCCATTTCGCCAGGCTGCGGTTGCTAGACCCTGATCGCTTTACAGATTACGGGCACTTTATTCAGGAAGAAACAGATTACGAACCCGTTGCCAGAGCCGTAGAGATTTTACTCAGCAATCAGGCAATCGGTGAAGATGAATTGAGCCATTTGATGAATCTGCTACATGAGGATGACAATCCTCTTGCCCTCGATATCCTCAAAAACCCTGACAGTGATTCCAATGAAATCCAGCAGGAAAAAGCTCGCCTGATTGATCAACTACTTGATCGTCACGGCACAGGTCGGGTGCTGTTTCGCAACACACGCGCAACGATCAAGGGCTTTCCGCAACGTACCGTTACATCGTATCGTTTACCTCTACCGAAACAATACGCCGCCTGTATTGGCCAGGCTAACAGCGATATGCTTCAGCTCCTGTTGTCACCTGAGTTACTCTATCAGGACATCACTGAACCGCTGGTTGAGCACTGGACAGATTTTGATCCTCGGATTCCCTGGCTAGCCGATCTGCTTGATGAGCACCACCCTGAAAAGATTTTGATTATTACATCCAGCATGCTCAGTGTCATTACACTGGCACAGGCAATAAAAATCAACACGGGCATTCATGCCGCGCTGTTCCATGAGCAAATGAGCATTGTCGAGCGCGATCGCGCTGCAGCCTATTTTGCCAGCGAGGAAGATGGCAGTCAGATACTGATTTGTTCCGAAATAGGCAGCGAAGGTCGCAACTTCCAGTTCGCCCACCATCTCGTATTATTCGATTTACCGGCTAACCCTGATTTGCTGGAGCAACGCATCGGGCGCCTTGATCGCATTGGCCAGAAGCAGACCATTCAGATACATATTCCCGTTCTTGAGAATAGCGCTCAGACTGTCTATTTTGACTGGTACCACCAGGGCATGAATGCCTTCGAACAAACCTGCCCTGCCGGTACAGCGGTTTATCGGGAGTTGCTCGAACCATTAACGACCGCCTGTCAGAAGCCTGTTGATGACCATCAAAAACTAATCGATGCAACAAAAACCTGCTACACGGCTATCACTCATGAACTCCAGCACGGGAGAGATCGCTTACTGGAATACAGCTCCTGTCGACCGCATACTGCCAATACACTAACTGACCGTGCAATCCAGCAGGATGCCACCTCAAAACTCCCCGACTACATGGATGCCATCTACGACTGTTTCGGTGTTGAAAATGAATTCCATAGTGACCATTGTCTGATACTTCGTCCCGGCGAACACATGATCAGCAGCTTCCCTGGCCTACCCGAAGATGGCATGACAATCACCTATGACCGGGAAATTGCGCTGACTAATGAAGACATGCACTACCTGACCTGGGAACATCCTCTGACGATTAATGCAATGGATATGGTGCTCAGTCAGGAGTTGGGAAATAGCACGGTCACTACGATCAAACATCCGGGGATCAAAGCCGGTACGTTACTCCTGGAAACTCTCTTTGTTCTGGAAGCCGTTAGCGGAGGAGACTCGCAGGCACAGCGTTATCTTCCCCCCACTCTGATTCGCGTTCTGATGAATGAAAGCAAACAGATATTCTCCAAACAGTTAACTGCAGATAGCATTACCGGGCTTTCTCAGAAAGTTGATAAGGAGACGGCTGGCAGAGTTATTCGTGCCAAAGAAAAATCCTTACGGAAGATGATTGCTGCCAGTGAAACCCATGCCAAAAAACAACTGCCGGATCAGCTTGACGCAGCCAGATCTCGAATCAATATGATTTTACACAGCGAGATGGAACGCTTAACGGCACTGGTAAAAATCAATGCTATCGTTCGAGAAGATGAGATAGCGCACTTCAGACAACTGGAACTGGAAATGCAACAGTTGCTATCGTCGGCACAGCTGCGTATCGATGCCCTACGAGTGATCGTCACCACTTGATATGGCCGTCAGATCGCTTTATATCACCCGGGCAGGTTATAACAATCTGCAGGGGGAATTAAATCATATCTGGATTAAACGACGAGAAGTCACCGCTGCTCTGGCGGATGCAGCAGCAGAAGGCGACCGATCTGAAAATGCAGAGTACATCTATCGAAAAAAAGAACTGCGCGGAATCGACCGGCGTATTCGCTACTTACAAAAACGCATTCCTGAACTTAACGTGGTGGATGAACAACCCTCAAATACAAACACCGTTTATTTTGCAGCCTGGGTGACGCTGGAAGATCCTGAGGGTCGGGAGACCACCTACAGAATCGTAGGGTCTGACGAATTTGATCCGGGAAATAACTGGATCAGTGTGGATTCACCGATGGCAAAAGCCTTGATAGGAAAAGCCATGGATGAAGAAATTCTCGTCGAAACCCCAAAAGGGAAACAACGCTTTACTGTCATAGCGATTCTCTATAAGTAAGTTCGACTGATTGTGCCAGTGGTTTCAGACACCTGTCTTTCTATTTCTTAGACTGAACAGTTTTAAACACTCTCTTACTGCACAGAAGACACTTAACAGGTTATCATTGATCGATATAAACCCACATTGGAAGACTACTTGTCATGCCTGGAATTACAGTGATTGGAACAGGCTTTGCTGCATTAACGGCAGTTCGCACTCTACGCAAGCTGGATAAGGCCGTTGATATTACAGTGATTGCCCCGCAACCCACGATGATTTATCTACCCAGCCTGATCTGGATTCCTTCAGGAATCAGGAAAGCCAGCGATTTGATTATTCCGCTGGGTCGTTTTTTCCAACGCATGAACGTGAACTTCCATCAGGGGCGTGTCACCGGCCTGAGTGAGGACGGTCGCATTGTGCTGACAGACAGTGGCGATGTGAGTAATGATGGCTTGATCATCGCAAGCGGTGGTCGCTTCATCAAGAAATTGCCGGGCATTGAGCACGCCATTACTCCCTGTGAGGGGATTCCGGCTGCCGAGGCAATACGAGATCGCTTAAAAACGTTAACGAGTGGAACAATTGCTATCGGTTTTTCTGGTAATCCGAAAGAGCCTTCGGCGATGCGCGGTGGCCCAATGTTTGAATTTTTATTTGGTATCGACCGGCAGTTGCGCAGAGAAGGTCGGCGCGACAAATTTAAACTCATTTTCTTTACGCCAGCTGAAAAACCGGGCGCTCGCCTGGGGCCAAAAGCCGTGACAAGTTTGCTGAATGAGATGGAAAAGCGTGATATTGAGAAGCGCCTTGGGCATAAACTGAAGGGCTTTACTCAAACTTCCGTCATCACGGAAGGCGGTGAATTTGATGCGGACCTGATTCTCTTTATGCCGGGGATGACCGGCAATCAGTGGTTTAACAATAGTCCATTACCGCGGTCGGAAGGTGGCCTGATCAAGGCCAATAAGTTTTGCCAGGTTGACGGGATGGAAAATGTTTTTGTCGCGGGTGATTCGGGTAGTTTCCCAGGGCCAGAGTGGATGCCCAAACAGGCACATATGGCAGACCTGCAGGCAGAAGCAGCCGCGCATAACTTACTGGATGTATTGTCTGGGAAGCCAGCCTCTGCAACCTTCAAAGTCGAACTGATCTGTATCGTAGACGCACAGGACTCCGGCATGATGATTAAGCGAACGATGAAAGGCAGTCTAGTACTGCCTCGAATGAGGCCACTGCACTGGGCCAAACGTTTGTTTGAGTGGTGGTACCTGCGTCAATATCGATAACAGTTTTCAGGTATCATCTTTTTATGGTTATTCCTGATTATATGCTGGGTCTACTGATTGCGCTGTGTTCAGGTGTTGTCGGTTACTTTATTTCTCACCTGCTGCGCCAGCAGGAAGTCACCGATTTACAGACACAGCGGGCGCGAATGCAGGCACAGCTCGATGGCGAACACAAGGCTAATATGATGCGAATGCGCACGCAGGAGCAGTCTAAAGACCAGCTGATGATGTCCTTCAAGGCATTGGCTGGTGACGCCTTGAAAAATAATAGCAGTGAGTTTCTAAAACTCGCTGAAGAAAATTTAAAGCAACATCAGGCACACGCAGACGTGACTTTATCGGCGCGCCAGAAAGCAGTTGAAGCCCTGGTTGAGCCGATTAGCAAGGCGCTTGAAAAAACCGAACACCAGGTGCGTGTAATGGAAAAAGAGCGCCAGCATGCTTTTGGCTCGCTTTCTCAACAGATTCAGTTAATGACTGAAGCGAATGCCTTGCTAAAGGGTGAAACACGCAACCTGTCACAGGCATTACGCCGACCGGAGATTCGTGGCCAATGGGGGGAGCTGACGCTCAAACGCCTTGCGGAACTTGCGGGCATGAGTGAACACAGTGATTTTTATCAGCAGGAAAACCTCTCCACCGAACAGGGCGCAGTTCGACCGGATATGATTGTCCGTTTATCGGACAGGCGTGAAATCATTATTGATGCGAAAACCCCGCTCGATGCCTATCTCTCTGCCGTTGAAGCAAAGAGCGACGAAGAACGAAAACGCCACTTGAAACGCCATGCGCGCGCTGTGCGCGAACGTGTGAAGGAATTGTCTGGCAAACACTACTGGCAGCATTTGCCCCGCTCACCTGAGTATGTCGTCCTCTTTATTCCTGGTGACCAGTTTTTAAGTTGCGCACTGGAAATTGACCCTCAGCTTCTGGAAGATGCTATCGCCTCCAGGGTTGTACTCGCCACACCAACTAGCCTGGTCGCATTATTGCGCACCATAGCCTACGGCTGGAAACAAAAAGTACTCGCTGAAAATTCTGAGCAGATACGCAAAACAGGTGAAGAAATGTATGAACGGCTCAGTTTATTTTCCGAGCATCTAGGAAAAGTAGGCAAAAGCCTGAACAACAGTGTTGATGCGTATAATAAAGCGGTTGGTTCATTTGATACGCGTGTTCTCCCGGGCGTAAGACGTTTCAGTGAACTGGGCATAAGCGGACGTAAAGAAATTAACGAAATAAACAAGGTCACCCAGCAAGCACGCGCAGTTGTTTCAGACCATGATCAACACAAATAACCGCTATGCAAGCTGATCAATATTGCCGCGATAAAATTGCAAAACCAGGCTCCAGTTACTATTACAGTCTACTCTATACGCCAAAAAATAAGGTGGCCGACGTAACCGCCATTTATGCTTATCAGGAAGAAATCACCCAGTCTGTCCTGCATTGTGGTGATCGTGAAATTGCACAAACAAAACTCAACTGGTGGGCAGAGGAACTCCAGAGATGCTTCAATCAGAAACCTCAACACCCAGTGAGCCATGCGCTGCAGGCTGCCATTAGAAACTACATGCTTCCGATCGAATATTTTGAAGAACTGCTCGATGGAGCACGAATGCGCCTGGCGCACGATATTTACAACAGTTATGATCAGATGAAACTGGATTGCTATCGACTGGGTGGAGCACCGAGTTTGCTGGTCACAGAGATTCTGGGGTATAACGACCGATCCACACAACGGTTTTCTGAAGACCTGGGTATTGCACTACAACTCACAGACAATATTCACCGCCTACGCATGAATACACTACAGGGAAATATTTGTATCCCACTGGATGAAATGCAAGCGCATAATATCCAGCCAGATGATGTACTAAAAAAAGAAACACCTGAAAAAATGAAAAATTTACTCACAACTCAAGGCCAACGTGCTCGCGCACATTTTAAACAGGCGGCCTCGCATTTATTAGCCTCTGAGCAACGCTCACAGCTGCCGAGAATTATCCTTGGTAATCTACAGATCGCACTGCTTGATACCATTGAATCTGACGGATTTCGCCTGACTGAACATCAGGTCGATTTAACACCTCTGAGAAAATTCTGGATTGCATGGCGTACACAGCTTAACCCTGGGCACAGGCTCTTTCAGTGAAAAAATGACAGAGAAAAAAACCACAATTTCATTGGTTCTCGGTGGTGGTGGCGCTAGAGGCTACGCTCACATCGGCGTCATTCGCTACCTTGAACAGTCAGGCTATGACATACGCTCAATTTCCGGCACCTCAATGGGCGCATTAATTGGTGGCATCTATGCTGCAGGAAAACTGGATGCTTATACCCATTGGGTCTCTGCACTGGAACGCAGCGACGTTTTCCGTCTGCTCGACTTCTCTTTTGTAAGTGATGGGCTGTTCAAGGGTGAGCGTATTATGAATACGCTGAAAAAACTCATCGGCGATCGAAATATTGAAGACCTGCCCATTTCTTTCACGGCTGTTGCCACCGATATTTATAACGAAAAAGAAGTTTGGCTTAATCAGGGTTCTTTGTTTGCTGCTTTACGCGCATCGATTGCCATTCCAACAATATTCACCCCTGTTGAATATAAAAATATGCTACTACTAGATGGCAGCCTGATCAATCCTATTCCTGTTGCGCCGACACTAAACGATAATACGGAGATGACGATTGCAGTGAATCTGGGCGCAACAACAGAGCACTTAATCCAACAGGAAACCCCAGCTGAAAAAACACTCGCCAGAGAAAGTAATTCGTTTTTTTATCCTGAACGCATTGGTCAATACCTGGATAGCCTGCAACAGAAATTCTCATCTAAAGATAAGGAAAACGAAACGATGAGCATGCTGGAAGTCGTTGGCCGCTCAATGGACACGCAGCAAAATACGATTGCTCGATTCAGAATGGCGGCTTACTCACCTGAAATCGTGATCAATATACCGCGAGATATCTGTAGTTTTTATGAATTCCACCGCGCAAAAGAAATGATAGAAAATGGTTGGCATTACGCTGAAAAACATTTCGAGGCGCTTCGATAACCCTACACATTACGGGTTGTCAGCCTTTATATACTCAAGTTGATACGGATCAAATTTTTATATCTCATCGATGCTAGGGTTGGTCAATAGCCACTTGAGTAAAAAAATGCCAACGCCAAACCCGCTTGAGATAACAACTGCACTGCTTTCCCACAAAGCCCTGATTCTGAAAGAGCTCAGCGAAATAAAACAAACCACTTCTCTGACACATATAACGTCATTAGAAACAGCGATGCCTCAGGATTTATTTCTCAGGCAAATTCAACGTGGCCTCAATCAGCATTTTCAGCAGGAACTGCAAACAATCCAGAAAATACTAAAGCGAATAGAAACCGGCGATTACGGTAAATGCTTCCTCTGTGGTTACCTCATAGAAAAAGATCGATTAGCTGGCAACCCAATGACAGGCCATTGTATGGCCTGTGAAAATACTACGTCATTGGTCACAAACGGGGCTCTGCCGCCAGGGGCACAGCTCAAAGCCGCCAATGACGAAAAGCCATGAAAAAACAGTTTGAGACCTTTGCGCGATACATTTATAACCGCCACGGCGCCAGGATCGCCAGGAAAACAGACTTGTTTTCGCACTTCGTGCGAAAAATCTCTTATGCCCTCTCTTGGCGGCCTTTGCGCCTTGGCGGTTCTAGTTTCTTGTGTTTGTCTCGTGCAAAGGTCTCAGTTTGTTATTAAATTTCACTTAGCGAGAATGTTCAACCACAACTTACAGCCCTAAAGACAGGAAAACCCTCCTGAATTTCCCGCTCTTGTTCCCACTCATACATCGCCGGTTAAATTCGTTATAATATAAACAATTATTATAAATTGTGCTTCTAATGACGGACGAAATTGTTTTATTATTTCTTCTTTTAACCGCAAATGGCACGCCGGTTATTGCACATTATTTCCTGGGTAAGCGGTTCGCTTACCCAGTGGATGGTGGAAAATTATTCATTGATAATGAACCGTTGTTTGGCAATTCCAAAACTATACGGGGTATTCTCGTTTCTCTTTTTTCTACCGGCGTCATAGCCCCCCTGCTGCATATTGATGCCATACACGGTCTCGCTATTGGTGCCACTGCGATGCTGGGCGATCTAGCATCAAGCTTCACCAAGCGGCGAATGAAACGGGCACCCAGCAGCATGGCGCTTGGCCTCGATCAGATACCAGAATCCCTGCTTCCCGTTTTATTCATGAAGCCTGTGCTCGGTTTTTCCTGGCTTTCGGTGGTTTTTCTAGTGATCGCCTTTTTTATTCTGGAGCTACTTCTGTCAAGAATTCTGTTTGAATTACGCGTTCGAAAAAAACCCTACTAGCCCGCTTTCAATCGGTGTATGACCACTTCAGGTGGGCAGTTTAGCCGCGCCGGAATAATTGATGTACCCGCCCCTGTCGATGTGTACCCCTGCATTTTATGATAACGCCACAAACCTGCTGCCATGTAACGCGGGCAGTTCGCATCGATGGTTAACGGATAGCCTCCCGGTAAACACATCTGTCCGCCGTGGGTGTGCCCACAAAGCATGGCATTAAAACCCGCATGTGCGGCTTGCCGGTAAACTTCTGGTGTATGGGAAAGCAATATCGAGGGGATGGTATCCTCCAGTCCACTCGCTGCCTTTTCAATATTATCTACCCGATAATAATGCGCATCATCAATACCCGCCAGATAAAGACTGGCCGAACCTTTTTTCAGGGTAACCGATTCGTTGATGAGCAACTGAATCCCTGCCGCCTCTAAAGCGGGCACCATACGGATGCTGTCATGGTTTCCGAGTACCGCATACATAGGTTGGCTAATGTGACAGCTGAGTTGCTCCATCCCTCGCATCGACGCATCGATCGGGCCGGATGTTTCACCCCGATAATCACCGGTTAACACACAGAGATCATAATCGAGTGGTCGTATCACTTCGATCAGCGCATGCAAGGCTGCATCATACATATCAACGTGTGGGTCAGTAATATGGAGTATTTTGTAGCCATCAAAAGCGGCAGGGAGCTGCGGAAGAACGAGCGTATTCTCACGCACTTTGATTGCAAGGGTGTTTTTCCGACAGCGCCAGTACAAGCCTGTAATACGCAACAGGACATTCAAGATTGTTCGCAATGAATACCAGTTTTCAGGATGAAAATAATTCATTCCCTTCCGAAAAACTGCTGGCTTGATTTCAGATTCAATACCCAGGCGTTGACGCGCATGTAGCACGCCAAGGCGGCGCTCCAGCTGAGTTTTTACTCTATCATCCATTCAAATTAATGCAGCTGGGGTGGCTGGCTTTCAGCTGCTGTTGGCTTATCGATAACCGACTCAAAGGCAACATCGACATCCTGATTCTCCCTCGCCCATTCTGGTACCAGTTGTTGCAGTAAATGTGCAAGCATGCGACTGTCATATTCTGCTGAGGCTACTTCTATATTTTCAAGCACTGTCGTCATATGCTCCCAGTCTACCGGACGATAATCTGCCAGCAAAATACTCTGATGCCCTGTCTGTTTGAGAGCCTCATCTTTATGAAATAATTCTTCGTAAAGTTTTTCACCTGGCCTGAGTCCTGTGTAGACGATATCAATCTCCTCCCCCGGGATTTTCCCAGACAAGCGTATCATCTGTTCTGCAAGGTAGACAATTGAAACAGGCTTGCCCATATCCAGCACAAATATCTCTCCGCCAACGCCCATTGACCCCGCCTGCAAAATCAATTGGCAGGCCTCAGGAATGGTCATGAAATAGCGTTCAATATCAGGATGCGTCACGGTAACGGGACCACCCCGTGCGATTTGCTTTCTAAACAGCGGTACAACACTGCCTGTTGAATCCAGAACATTACCAAATCGAACGGTAATAAAACGCGTAGCGGATTGTTGATTCAAATTTTGGCAATAGATTTCGCCCACTCGTTTACTTGCCCCCATCACATTGCCGGGGTTTACTGCCTTATCTGTAGAAATAAGAACAAAAGTTTCGCACTTTGCCTTGTGCGCGGCAGCAGCGACGATACTCGTCCCAATCACATTATTCTTGATCGCTTCACGGACCTGCCCTTCCAGCATCGGTACATGTTTATACGCAGCAGCGTGAAAAACAATATCCGGTTGATGGTGATGCATCACATGATTTACGCATGCACTGTCGGTGATATCCGCCAACTGCCCATAGAAATCCAGTAACGGGTAGTCCTGCCGTAACTCATTTTCTATTTGATAGAGGTTATGTTCACTCTGGTCAAAAATAATTAACGCCTGGGGTTCCAGCTTAGCAAGCTCTCTGGCTAACCCTGAGCCAATCGACCCCCCTCCCCCGGTCACCAGCACTTTTTTCCCAACAATGCCCTGACGAATACTGTCCCAGTTCAGGTGGGCTGATTCCCGGCCCAGCAAATCATCGATCGACACGTCTCGCAATGATTGCGTCGTAACCCGACCAGCCACCAGATCATCAAGACAGGGTAGCGTTCTGAAAGGCACATCAGTTTCCTCACACATTTCAACAATGCGCTGCATCTGTAGCGACGTCGCCGAAGGCACAGCGATGATAATCAGCTCAACAGCCTGTTTTTCGATCAACGCAGGAATCTGCCCACATTTCCCCAGCACACGTAGCCCCTGAATTTCCTGGCTCTGCTTGCCTGGCGAATCATCGACAAAACCAACCGGAGTATAGGCATTAGACCGGTCACGGTATAAATCACGAACCAGCATCTCACCTGCCTGTCCGGCACCAACGATTAATACTTTCTGACCCTGCTCCTGGTAAAGACCATGATCCTTTATTGCGCGATAAATAAATCGGGATGCGCCGAGTGCGGTTACCAATAAAATTGCGTACAGTGGGAAAACCGAACGGGGGATATTCTCAAGTCGAACCAGCAGAAAAATGACAACAGCAGAGACACCCGCACCTATCATGACAGCTTTGATGATACGCAGCAGATCGGGTAAAGAGGCAAAACGCCAGACACCGCGATAGAGACCCAGATAAATAAAGGCACATGCCTGAATTGCCATCAAAAGCGGTAGCCAGGCAATCGCAGCGTCCATAAACGTCTCTGGGATGCTGCCCAGATTAAAGCGCAGGGAAAATGCCAGAAACCAGGCCAGTGGAACCATCATCAGGTCATGCAGAAACGCTGCCAGCGGGGTACGAAACCGTTCGGGAAATTTCATTAATTTTTCGCTTGTTGTTCCTGTTGTTTAACCAGCAGCATGAGTGCCAAGTACGCACACACCCAGAATACTAAAGCAGCCATCTGCAGGTTCTGATCCTGATCAATGACTAAAATCGCAGTCAACATAACCAGAAACATCAAAAGATACTCAGCAAGGACTGTCCGCCGATGCCCCCAGCCAGCCAAAACGAGACGCTGGTAAAAATGAGAGCGATGCGCATCCCAGATGCGCTCCCCTGCGAACAGTCTTCTGGATAGCGTCCAGGTTGCATCGAGTATAAACGGTGAGAATAACAAAATACCTATCCAGATAGGGAAAATATTCAGTTTATCAGCCCAGAGTATTTGTATTGATGCGAGAAAACCCAGAAGTGTCGAACCCAGATCACCCATAAAGATACGTGCCGGAGGAAAATTAAAGAGCAGAAAACCCGCAGATGCAAAAGATATGAGCAAATTCACAATAAAAAATAATGGCTTATCCGATAGCTCACCAAGAATAGCCATTCCCAAAAAACCGATAACCGCCATTCCGGCAGCAAGGCCGTCCACGCCATCCATGAAGTTATATAAATTGGTCATCCACAGAATAAATAACAGCGTTAGCGGCAAGGCTAACCACACGGGCAATGACAGACTTATTCCTGGAAGCGCCAATGTATCCGGTATCAAACCCGTACTCACAATAATAGCAGCAGCGGTCAACTGCACCGCAAACCGAGTCATGGCTGAGAGTGGCCGAATATCATCAATCAGGGCAATCCCGGTTATCAGTAAAACGGCTATCGCGGGTGTTTTGAAATTCTC
This sequence comes from Gammaproteobacteria bacterium, assembly GCA_036478835.1. Taxonomy (GTDB): domain Bacteria; phylum Pseudomonadota; class Gammaproteobacteria; order DSM-19610; family DSM-19610; genus JAZGER01. The sequence continues at coordinate 29,066 of JAZGER010000079.1, forward strand.
CAGTTCCCAGCCTTGCAGGAGGATCAAAAACACGCCGGAGGAAATGGCCAGGAAAATAGCTATCCCACCGGTACGCGGTTTTTCATCCGTATGCAGGGAGCGTTGATTGGGGACATCGATAATTGCAATTCGATGGCGATATCGGGTGAGCAACGCCGTCAGTGCAAGACTAACAAGAAATACGGTTAACAGAATACCTGGAATCATACGGGTATATTACGGTATATCGTTGCCAGCACACAGCCTCTAGTAATTTAAGGCATCTCTATTAATTCACCAAAACCTAGTATAATAGCTATCTTCCACAAGGCACAGAGCATATCAGGACGAGCAACCCGATTGAGCCAGTCTCGCAACAGTGAGATTAAGAACCACGAGGACGAAAAACTGCGGCAGCCGGAAAACGACATTGGCGATGGCCTGGATTTTGATGGCGGTGGCGCAGAATAAGTGGCGTCGATTAAGGGGTTACACTGGCAGATGTTGTTAACGGTGTGAAACTCAAAGATGGAGAACGCGTAGAGGACGATCAATTGCAGGACGCCGCTGAATCAGCTATACACCAGATTTGACTATAGCTCTCTATACCTAACGGTAAGGTTCAGAAATAGTATTATGAAGAAAGCGACTTACCCCCTTTTTTTCTTTTGCGGTCTTACCATCAAATTGCAATAATTCTTCTCCATACAGCCTCGTTTCTGCAACAAAATATACGAACCCATTAAATTCAAAAAACGATCGAGGTGAAAAACCTGCAGGTTATAGCGTGTTCACGCCCTAGTTGTTTAGCCGATAAAACGCATCGACTTTGTCTTCAATGTTGTCACCGTTCGCTAGCGTTGATCGCGCAACGATCAATGCTTTATAGTTTTCACTAAGCGCAATTTTATTAGCTGTACAAGTTTGTGTTTCACCGATGGCGATGGTGGTAAAACTGCATGGCGTTTCCCAGTCAGCCAAGGATGGAAATTTCTGTCGTTGTGTAATTAAAATGTTATGTAAGTCTGCGTTGCCAGTGTTGGTTACTGTATAGGTCCAGGAAAACGTGTCACCACCTGTAAAGGTTGGGCCAGGTTTGGTTACAGCCTTGTCATTGGCAGTAACAGATAAAGTCAAAGACATCTCAGGCATAATGATTGGATTACCCGAACGCATTCGAACAATAATGGCATGTAATTCACTGACACTGGTTGCTGCGTTGATTTCATGTAGCAATACATCATAAGTCGAAGCATCGAAGCCTTTCGCATTCAGTACATCCAGAGCAATGGTGCGTTTGGTCTGCAGGCGAGTATCTGTAACTATTGAATCTTCGCGCATTCGTACAATAATGGTATGTAATTCACTAATGCTGGTTGCTGCATTAATTTCATTTAGCAGTGCATCATAAGTGGATGCATCAAAGCCTTTAGCATTCAGCACCCCAAGAGCGATATCCCTTTTCGTATCGAATCTTGGGTCTGCTATCAATGAATCGTTACGCATACGAACAACAATAGCGTGTAATTCGCTAAAGCTTGTGGCCGCATTAATTTCCTGTAATAAGGCATCACGCTGAACCTGGTCATAACCATTGGATTCAAGTAGTTCTAATGCAATGTCGCGTTCAGGTTTGAGAGAGAGAACCCAGAGTTCATTGCCAGTTTCACTGTCTTCCAGGCTAAAGAAAATATTTGTACCGATAATCTTAAAGTCTTTTATATCAGACCCTGCTGGTCCCGGTGCCAGATCTGCGACCAGTTCTGTACCAGCATCAGTACCATCGGTTCGCCAGAGCTCTCTTCCAGAAATACCATCATCGGCAACGAAATATAAGGTATTACCTAGTGCAGCCAGTGAGGAAGGCGAGCTACTACCAGTTGGATTAATATCTTTTACCAGGCTGAAATCGACCCCATCAAATTTCCAAAGTTCTCTGCCAACTATTTCATCCTCAGCAGTTAAATATAAAGTATTGCCAACAGAAGTAAGATTATCTGGGTCAAGTCTCTTAAGTGAATTGATGGCACTGCCTGGATAAGTATCAGATACCAGGCTCGCGCTGTTGCCATCATATTTCCATAGCTCTCTACCCGATATGCCATCGTCAGCGGTGAAAAATATAATGTCTCCAATGGGTGTAAGATCATCTGGAGAACTACTACCAATACCCTGATTAATATCAGCCGCTAGTCTCAAATCTGTACCATCGTATTGCCATAACTCTTTACCCGATATGCCATCGCTAGCGGTGAAAAATATAATGTCTCCAATGAGTGTAAGATCATTTGGATAACTACCAACAATACCCTGATTAATATCAGCCGCTAGTCTCAAATTTGTACCATCGTATTGCCATAACTCATCACCGGAAACGCCGCCATTCGCCGCGAAATACAAAGTGTCTCCGACGGCGGTAAAATCAGATGGCTCACTGTTGTTACTACCAGGATTGATATCAGCCACCAGGCTAGTGCTTATACCATCGTATTTCCACATCTCACGACCAACTGTGCCGTTAAACGAAGGGTTGCCAGAGTTGTCCAGTGATACTGTGCCATCTATAGCGCTGAAATAGGCAGTGTTTTCAATGGTTGTTAAATAATAGGGGTCACTATCGCCACTCCCTGGATTGATGTCTGAGAGGCGGTTGAGATTAACACCATCATATAACCAAAACTCTCTACCAAAAAGCCCATCGCTGGCAGTAAAAAATAAAGAACTCCCATCCGAAGTGAGACGCTCTATTCCACTGCTATGAGGGCCTGAAAAAATATCGGCTACCAGGGTGGCTGTAGATCCATCATATGTCCAAAGTTCATGGCCTGAACTGCCGTCAGATGCTGTAAAAAACAAGTTGCCATCAACGTTTGTAAAATTGGAAGGGTAACTACTACTGTTGCCTGGATTGATGTCGATGCGCCGCCATGTTGCTATTCCATTCGTTTCTTCCAGGGCAGGAGCAGGATTAATGGAGTCTTTCCAGGATGCCGAAATAGCTTTCAACTTGTCACTTGCAGGTTCACAACGGGTGAGTCCACCTCGGCTATTTATAGATTGGCTGCATGCAAGCTGAACCAGGTACGTTACGTCCTGAGTTGCGTTAAGCTCTATGGTACCAGAGCCCATTATCATCCAGTTTTGATCATAAGGCACTACCTTGTTCGGACGGGTAAAGTCAGCATCCAGCGGCTTTCTATCTTCATCAAAAATGGTGACCCAGAAGGCAGAGGAAGCAGAAATAGTTAAGTGTTTGTTTTCACCTGGCTGGATATAATAATCGAATGCGCGGTCTTTAATTTCAATTCCATTTTCAATTTTGATCGGATTGGTATAAAAGATTTCCCATGTTGTGTGGCCAGTGATGCTTTCACCATTTATATGTGTTGCGATAATTTGAATTTCAAAAAGTCCGGCGACACTATCAGCAAGGTATCCGCTAATTACGCCATCATTGGAAATTTCCAAACCTTCAGGCAAGCCTTGAGCAGTGAAAGTAAACTCATTGTTGTTGCTGTTTATTAGCCATTGATAGGCGATCTGTTTGTCATTGAAATATTGTGAATATGGGGTTGGACCGTCAGACCTCAAAGTTGGGTGGATACCATTGACTGTCCATAACGTACTTAATTCATAGGTTCCTTTGAAGGAGGTGAAGCCATCGTCATAAGGGCCATCGTAAGCGACATAATTGATGTGATATTCTGCTTCTTTTGTTTTATCAACATTGCAGGTATAACTTCCTCCAGGGTCGTTGTAGTCGCTGCTGTCGCTACAAACGGTTGTTCCACTGATGGCTTCTTTTACAGTGAATGATTCAGAATAATGGGGAGATGTAATAAAAGTAATATCCAGAGACTCTCCAATACCAGGTTTTACAGTAAACTTTTCCTTAGTATAGTATTCATACTTGCTGACTGCTACTGAGAAACTTTGCCCATTTCCCACTTCTACAGCAGTGGCAGGGTTAGCGCTCAGGTTGCCTGACATCGAGAAAACGAGCAGCGCCAAAATGTTTGCTTGTCCCAAGAATGAATAGCGATTGTTTAACACCTTGTCTTCTCCGAATTTAATACAATTTTAAATTGTTCTTAATAGTTTGTAGCTGAACATTTAATGCCGATAAAACGCATCGACCTTTTCTTCTATGTTGTCACCGTTAACCTGGCAACAATCAATCCTTTATAGTCGTCCGAAATTTTCTAGCTTGCTTTATTTTAGATGCTTTGTAGCAATGCTCTAGAGTATTTATAGAGTAATCCTTATTTGTTCTTATTGCAAGGCTGGTACTTGAATCGATTCGCTGTAGAGTACATAGTCGCGGCACGCCGATTCCCTACCCACAAGGATGCCTCTTACATGACACCTGTTTTTTCTGTCGCTCGCTGCCTACTATGCCTTGTCGTATTTCTACTGCCTGCTGGCGCGGCAGAAAACCCACACCAGAAAAACAGGGTCGGCGATTTTTCTACTGCAACCCTGGATGCCTGGGCAGAAAAATCCTTTGTAGGAAAAACAGACTATACTCTGGTTGAGGAAGGCACAGAGAAAGTTCTCCAGGCTTTCTGTGATAAAAGCGCCTCCATTTTATATCGTGAAATAGATATCGACCTACTTGAAACACCCTGGCTAAACTGGTCATGGAAAATCTCTTCCACTTACGGCGATATCGATGAAAAAAACCGCAAGGGAGACGACTACCCTGCCCGCATCTATGTTGTTATTAAAACCGGCATCTTCCCCTGGAATACCTTTGCCCTGAATTATGTCTGGTCATCGTCAAGCGCGGAAGGGACTTCATGGAAAAACCCCTATACCGGAAATGCAAGTATGCTCGCTGTGCAATCCGGCGAGAAAGAAATCGGCCAATGGGTCAATGAACGCCGCAACGTGCTTGCCGATATTCAACAATACATCGACAAGGATATTTCATCGCTATCAGGCGTGGCGATTATGG
>JAZGER010000080.1:0-2190 GCA_036478835.1 Gammaproteobacteria bacterium
GCTGATGGTTTCCGTATTATGGTCTATACCAATGATGACCCCATCATTGCAAAACACCTTGAAGACATGGGCTGCGTTGCAGTGATGCCGTTAGCTGCACCGATTGGTTCTGGACTCGGCATTCGTAACCCCAACAATATCCGTACGATTGTCGAAAATGCGAGCGTCCCTATTCTGGTTGACGCGGGTGTTGGCTGTGCATCTGATGCGGCAATCGCGATGGAACTGGGCTGTGACGGCGTATTAATGAATACGGCGATCGCAAGCGCCGACCACCCTGTTCTGATGGCCTCCGCCATGAAAAAAGCCATTGAAGCCGGGCGTGAATCCTGGCTTGCTGGCCGCATTCCCCGAAAACGTTTTGCCAGCGCCTCATCACCTATTGACGGGACGTTTTTCTAAACCCTTTGGTTAATCAAGAGACTTCTGACAACCCGACTCTTCGCAAAATAAGATCCTTCGTTCGCCGCGAAGGAAGACTGACGGCGGGCCAACAGCTAGCGCTGGATACTCTCTGGCCTGAATTTGGTGTCGAAACGAGTCAGGCCATCGACATGGCAACACTTTTTGGAAACAACGCCCCGGTAACACTGGAGATTGGGTTTGGTAACGGGCAATCGCTGATAACAATGGCCCAGAACGAACCAGACGCTAATTTCCTCGGAATAGAAGTCCACCGCCCTGGCGTTGGTCACCTGCTGCATCAAATAGCATCAAATGAACTACAGAACATCCGCGTCATCTGCCACGATGCGGTTGACGTTATTCATCGATGTATTCCGATGGATTCTTTGCAGCGCACACTGTTGTTTTTCCCCGATCCCTGGCCAAAAAGGAAGCATCTTAAGCGCCGGATTATCCAGCCGGAGTTCGTGAAATTGATTTCTACCCGCATGCAAACAGCGGGTTTACTTCATCTGGCAACAGACTGGGAACCCTATGCCAAACACATGATAAACGTGGTGGACGCCTGCCCAGCATTCAGGAATCTGGCAGGTAAAGCAGCATTTACACCGCGACCCGGCTACCGACCCATGACGAAATTTGAGAATCGCGGAGCTGAACTGGGGCATTCAGTTTATGACCTGATTTACCAGAAAGCCTAAGCTTTTCGCTGATTTCTTTAAATATATGCTATATAATTCAAACCCTTAAAAAACGCATGGCGAAGATTGGCAAAAAATGCTTCAATACGCCGTTCCGGTTTTTTGGATTATCATCAAAATCGGCATTAATAAGACAGATTTTTGGTGCTTGGCTTTATTTACATAGCGAAGCATGGCACACGATTCAAAAAACAATGCAGTCGAGGAGTTAGGCATGTCTAAAAAACATCCGATCATAGCGGTAACCGGGTCGTCTGGCGCGGGCACCACAACGGTAAAACAGGCATTTGAGCACATATTTCTTCGTGAAGGGCTAAATCCGGCCGTGATTGAAGGTGATAGTTTCCATAGTTTTGACCGCGCAGCAATGAAAATTGCCATGCAGGAAGCTGAAGAAGATGGCAAAACTACATTTAGCCACTTCGGCCCTGAAGCAAACCTGTTCGATAAGCTTGAAGACACTTTCAAGGCCTACAGCGACGACGGCAGTTGCGAAAGGCGTTATTACTTGCACAGCGAGGAAGAAGCACAGCCATTTGGCCAGCAGCCAGGCGAGTTTACTGCCTGGGAAAAAATCCCTGCAGGTACTGACATGCTGTTCTACGAAGGGTTGCATGGGGGTGTTGTCGATGGTGATAGTGATGTTGCACAATATGTCGATATGCTCATCGGTGTTGTTCCAATCGTTAACCTCGAATGGATCCAGAAAATTCACCGGGACTGTGCCCAACGAGGTTACTCGGCTGAAGCGGTAACCGACACAATTCTGCGTCGCATGCATGATTATGTCCATTATATTACGCCGCAATTCTCGCGTACCGACATCAACTTCCAACGGGTTCCAACAGTTGACACATCGAACCCCTTTATTGCTCGAGACATACCGACTCCTGATGAGAGCTTCGTCGTTATTCGCTTCAAGGAACCTAAAAAACTTGACGTTGACTTCCCTTGCTTGCTGAACATGCTGGATGGCTCTTTCATGTCTCGCCGGAACTGTATCGTGGTGCCTGGCGGGAAGATGGGTTTTGCAATGGAAATCATTCTTGCTCCAATCATTAAGCGAATGATGAGCGAACGCAAA
>JAZGER010000081.1:0-2773 GCA_036478835.1 Gammaproteobacteria bacterium
GCCTCGTTGCGCTTGAAAGTGCCAGTCCGTCACTCATATTGTTGGATGTCGGCCTTGCTGACGGAAGTGGTTTTGAGTTTTTTCGCAAGATTCGCCAGTTGACTGAGGCGCCCATCATTTATATGACTGCCCGTGGTGAAGAGATCGACCGTGTCGTTGGGTTGGAGATGGGTGCTGATGATTATATCGTTAAGCCATTCAGCTTACGGGAATTGGTGGCACGTGTGCGAGCAGTGTTGCGTCGTTTTGATGGTGCCGCCATGGCAAGTGTTGCCAAGCCTTTGGATTCTGACAATAGTGAAGTGTTTCGTATCGACACGGGACGCAAGCAGATCTATTACAAGGCACAACTACTGGATCTTACCCTACACGAATATCGCTTGCTGGAAACGCTGCTTAGCCGCCCTGAACAAGTATTCAGCCGCGCCCAATTACTGGAAAATGGGTGGGATGCTCCTGACCACAGGCTGGAGCGCACTATCGACAGTCATATAAAAAGCCTCCGCAACAAACTGCGTGAGATAGATTCCGATGCTAACCCGATTTGCACCCATCGAGGTATGGGGTACTCGCTAGTCCTGGATTCGTGAGCATTCGCGCACGCATATTTTTTGTGTTTGTTGCTGCTGTCATTGCAGGCTTTGCTTTGCTTGCACTTTGGATCAGCAGTGATGTTGCAGACCGCTACAGTGAATCTTTTGAAGAAGTGATGGTTGATACGGCCAACCTGCTTGCAGAAATTATTACCAGCGATATGGCCAGCGGTGATGCCAGCTTGCAACAATTGGATGGTGCCTTTCAGCGGCTTCAACTTCGGCGTTTTTCAGCACAGATTTATGAACTGGAGAAAACCAGTGTCGATATTCATGTCTATGTCACAGATGAAAAGGGTATCGTGATATTCGATACAGACAATGGTAATGCGGTGGGGGAAGACTACTCAGAGTGGCGAGATGTGCACCTGACGTTGAGCGGAAAATATGGCGCCCGTGCCACTCGCATACCCGGTGAAATTTCAGCAGGTGATCCATCTCAGCAGCTAACTATTGCTTATGTCGCCGCGCCGATCTATAGGCAAGACCAAATTATTGGAGTTGTTACAGTGGCAAAACCCAAGAACAATATCGATCGCTATGTTGCTAATGCTAAATACAATTTATTGCTAGCGGTATTATTTTCCGTAATCATCGTGTTACTGCTCGGGTTCATGTTGTATATATGGGTTAGCCGACCACTGCAGGCATTGGTTGATTATGCCCACAGTGTCAGCCGGGGTGAGCGTAAAAATTTACCCCAGCTTGGCAACAATGAAATTGGTAAGGTTGGTGAAGCGATGGACGACATGCGCCAGGCACTAGAGGACAAGCAGTATGTTGAACGCTATGTGCAGTCACTGACGCATGAAATCAAGAGTCCGTTAACGGCTATCCATGCCGCCGCCGAATTGCTGGGCAGGGAGCTGCCAGGCGAAAAACGTACGCAGTTTGCCGATACTATTGTGAAGGAAACAGAGCGGCTGAATAGTTTTGCCAACCAGTTGTTGTTACTCGCCGCACTGGAAAAACGCCATCGTATTGATAATCCAGAACTGATCGATCTTAAAACTATTGTAAAAGAAATTCTGGATTCGCATGCAATTGAATGTGAATCGCGTGACTTGGTCGTAACGCTCAAGCAAGTTGAAAATCAGAAAGTGTATGGTGATTTATTCCTGATCCGTCAGGCTATCGACAATTTATTTCGCAATGCCATCGACTTTTCACCAGAGGGTGGAAAAATATGGGTTGATATCCATCCGCAAGATAACAGCGTGGCAATCGATATCATTGATGAAGGCCCAGGTATTGCGGATTATGTTCGAGAACGGGTCTTTGAGCGTTTTTTTTCCTTGCCACGCCCTGACACGGGTCAGAAAAGTACCGGGCTTGGACTCAATTTTGCCCAGGAAGTGGCCAAACTTCATGATGGTGAGTTGGTGCTTGAAAATCGACAACCGGGGCTCTGTGCTCGTTTGTTATTGCCAACCGGAAAATCCTGAGGAACTTCTGATTCATGCATGGCAACTCAGATCAGTAGGATGCTGTAAATACACCCCTGTACGCTTAACGGCCGCTTCCCTGCGGCCGACACCCACTGATCTGAGTTGCCATGCATGAATCAGAGGTCACCTGAGCCTATTACACACAATCTCCACATAATCTCCATCCCCACTCCACAGTAACTACAGCCAGTCATTGCATAGTGAATCCGTCATCAAACTCGACGGAGATCACTATGAACGCTTACCTTCACAAACGTCATTCCTTTATCACGGTGCTGTGTGCAATTTCATTTTTTGCTTATGGCCAAATGGTTCATGCTGCAGCCACCGATAGCGAAATAGTTGCGCCCCTGTCACCGTATTTCTTTATTGAAGGAAATGATTCCGGTGTTGACCAACTGCCGCTGAAGAAAACCCATGCAGACGTCAGGCTCAACGGTTTTATCGCCAGCGTACAATTGTCACAGGTCTATCGTAATGATGGCAATCAACCGATTAATGCCACCTATATCTTCCCAGGCTCAACCCGCGCAGCTATCAATGGTATGACAATGACGATAGGTGAACGCAGGATTGTGGCAAAAATCAAGGAAAAGGAAGAGGCTAAACAGGTTTTCGAGGCAGCAAAAAAAGCTGGCAAGTCAGCCTCGTTGCTGTCGCAGAAAAGGCCGAATGTATTTTCGATGGCTGTTGCCAACATTATGCCGGGTGATGAAGTCACTATTGAGCTTA
>JAZGER010000082.1:0-3885 GCA_036478835.1 Gammaproteobacteria bacterium
TTCGATATTCCAGTAATTGCTTTACCAAAATTTCAGGATCATTAACGGCTCTCGAAACTACAATGCCTCCTTCAATTATTGTGGATAACATATCTGCCAGATCATCACTGGTGCTTTCCGATTTTAACGTGTATCGGCTATTTATTTTTTCAATTTGATTTCTAAATAATTTTCGCCAATCTTTCACGCTATCTGCGATTATTCCTCGCACTTCTTCGTTAACCTGATCAGATTCATATGTAAAAGATACAACAAGACATCCCGGATGCAAGCCTTCTAGATTCTCCATCATTTCGGCTAATAATTTTACGAAAATCAGCATTTGTTGTAGCGGGTCATCCGTAAGTTCTTCCGCACGCTTGAAAAAGCCGCTGAACAAGAAGGCATCCTGTTCCCGATAACGTTGCATTAAGGCGTAAGCCAGGTCATTTTTTCCATCAAAGTGGTAAAAGAATCCGCTTTTGGTAATACCGGCTTCGTTAATAAGAACTTCAATTGAAGTAGCGGCAAATCCACTCATAAGAATGTGCCGTTCGGCAATGTCCATAAGCTTTTCTTTTGTAGCTTCGCCTTTGGTGGTCATTTTTACTGCACTCCAGGTAAAGTTTTTCTAAATTATAAATATAAACATACTCGTTTTCACCCAATAAGTACCTTATAACGAACTGTTTTAAATATATAATTATGAATAATCAATAAAAAGCACCACTATCTCACTAGATGAATTACACCTGATCACTACACTGAATACTTCTGAAAAGGTATTTTTTAATCGTGCAATTAGCGCTTATTACGAGGTTTATACTATGTCAAATTATCGATCAAATTTACCACAGCTGTCAGGCAAGATCTGCATTACCGATGGCGGGATGGAAACAGATTTAATTTTTAATCATCAGATAGACCTACCTGAGTTTGCATCATACGATTTGTTACGCACACAACAAGGCTATGAAACACTGTTTGAATATTACAAAGTATATGCAAAGCTGGCTCAGCGTTTTAAAGTAGGGCTAATTCTGGAAACTCCCACATGGCGGGCAAATCCTGATTGGGGAAAGAAAATTGGTGATTCGTCAGAGTCTATTCATCATTTTAATTTGAAATCAGTAAAGCTGATTGAACATATCAAAGCAGACTACGAGACTGAAGATACACCAATAGTTATCAGCGGATGCATCGGGCCCAGAGGAGATGGATACAAGGTTGAATCTTTGATGTCCGTTTCAGAAGCGCAACAATACCATGCAACGCAAATTGCGTCGTTTAGTAAAACCAATACGGATTTGGTGTCTGCGCTAACCTTAAATTATGTTGAGGAAGCCATCGGTATTACCTTAGCTGCAAAACAATACAATTTGCCAGTCTGTATTTCTTTTACTGTCGAAACCGATGGCAAACTGCCAACAGGAGAAATACTTGAGCAAGCTATTCTCACTGTCGATCAGGCAACGAATAATGGTCCTGTTTATTACATGATTAATTGTGCTCATCCAACGCACATAGATCACTTGTTTAATAATACCGAAGGTCGTTGGCTGGAGCGCCTGAAAGCTATCCGCTGTAACGCTTCTTGTCTTAGCCATAATGAACTCGATGAAGCGGAAGTACTGGACGATGGTAATCCAATTGCCTTTGGCATTGAGCTCGGGCAATTGAAAGAATATTCATCTCACATCACAGTTTTAGGTGGTTGTTGTGGAACGGATCATCGGCATATAGAGGAAGTGTGCAATAACGTTGCAGTCACGGTATAAGAATGGTTCAGGATCGAAAATTTATGAAGGGTTGTGTAATTGTATTTGAAAATAAACTCCGGATTGGAATTGTATAAATGGCAAACTACGACAGTAAAATACAAGTACTGGAAATACCTGTTCCAGGTAACCTTAAAGATTCGTCATGATCGACAACCCGATACGTGGTCGAATCAATGCATGGTTCTTTGCAGCACTTGACGGCTACATGCACTGGAAATACAAGGACATAAAGTCTCGACTGGTTGGGCAGGCTCCACCTGTCATCGTTGAGATAGGCCCAGGATCAGGTGCCAACCTCCGCTACCTGCCAAGAGGTACACGACTCATTGCTATCGAACCGAATCGGCACATGCATGCCCTGTTGCGACGACGCGCAAAGCAACGCGGCATAGAACTCGATCTTCGCGGACTCTTCGGGGAGCAACTCGATTTGTCATCTGAATCTGTGGACTTCGTATTTAGTTCACTGGTTCTTTGTTCCGTCGAAAATCCGAAACGAGTCATCGCTGAAGTGCTCCGGGTATTACGACCCGGTGGGCGGTTTGCTTGCGTCGAACATGTCGAAGCACCTGCAGGCTCCGTTAACCACAGATTGCAGCGCTTAATAAAACGTCCATGGAAATGGGTTTTCGAGGGCTGCGATTTATGCCGGGATACCACTTCCACACTCCAGACTGCAGGCTTTGCTCAAGTCAATGTACAGCCCCTCATACTTCCTACAATATTTATACCCATCAGGCATCAGATTACAGCGGTGTGCTTGAAATAATATCCTGGCTGTCTCCTATTACCATTCCGGAGCTAGTCTGGTCATACGAAATAAATATTTTGAGTTGTACGGGATGACCAGCAGCTATACATCAGAGTTCGGCTGATTTTATAACGATCATTTTATCGACGGTCATATCTTCGTAAGTATAAGGAATACCTCCCGTACCATGCCCCGATACTTTCAAACCAGCGAACGGCATCCAGTCGACGCGAAACGCGGTGTGGTCGTTTACCATGACGGCGGAGGCGTTTAGTTGTTTGTAGGCTTTCATGGCAGTGTCCAGGTTTTTTGTATAAACCGCTGCCTGGAATGAGTAGGGCAGGCTGTTGGCATGTTCGATTGCGTTATCAATAGACTCGTAGGAATAGACACAGATGACCGGGCCAAATATTTCATTCGTGCTGACGGTGGCATCAGCCGGTGGATCGAGTAGCACGGTTGGTGGGTAACATGTTTCTGAAAGAGGTTCGCCACCACAAAGCAGGGTTGCGCCTTTTTTTACCGCTTCCTGAACCCAGGTATGAACACGTTCAACTTCGCGTGGACGAATCAGTGGGCCAATATCAGTGGAATCCTTGACCGGGTCACCGACGATCATTTTTGAACCGAGTGCGGCAATTGATTCTGCAATGGATTTTGCTTTGTCTTTGGGCGCAAAGACGCGTTGCACAGAAACGCATACTTGACCAGCATGGTAAAAACCCGCTTTAGCTAAAGCGGGAACCATATCATTAACATCAGCATCCGTTGCAACGATAACAGGGGCAGCCCCACCATGCTCCAATGCACAATGTGCGCCTGGGGCTAATTTGGATCGCAGCATCCAGCCGACGTTACCACTGCCTATAAAGCTGAAAAATCCAACGCGTGAATCGGTGACCAGTTTTTCTGCAACTTTCAGATCATCAACCACGCAGGCCTGACACCATTCATCCGGCAAGCCTGCTTCACGCAGGATGGATACAAAACGCATGCAGGAAAGCGGGGTGTCTTCGGCCGGTTTAATGATAACCGGGCAACCTGCCGCGATGGCGGGCCCGACCTGGTGGACGGTTAAATTCAGTGGATGGTTAAAAGCACTGATAGCGACAACGACACCGATAGGTTCCTTGCTGGTAAAGGCAAGCCGGTTAGCCGATGCGGCGTTGAGACCCATGGCTATTTCCTTGCCGGTTTCACTGCGCAAAACTTCAGCGCAGTTTTTTACACCATCGATAGCACGTGTTACTTCGACACGTGAATCAATTAAAGGTTTGCCACCTTCGCGTGCAGATTCTATTGCCAGGTATTCGAATTTAGCCTGCATCAGTTGCGCAGCTTTTTCCAATATCGCAACACGTTGTGCGCCGCTTA
>JAZGER010000083.1:0-2131 GCA_036478835.1 Gammaproteobacteria bacterium
CAATATTCTGGAATATGTGTCGACAGGTCAGATAAATATCCACGTCCATATCATTATCGAAATCACCTGACGAAACGCCACCACATGCCAGGGGCTCATCGAAGCCTCTGGCAAAAACCTCATCGATGCCAGAGGGCGTGTGCACTAGCAGACGTGGAGTAATAGGTTTTTCGGAACTTAATAAACCCTCCACCACAACGTTCGACATAGCCGACACAGAATCGACAGTGACATATCCGCGATAATCATCGGTGGGAGAAATCAGCACGGTCCACTGCTGTAGCGCAGAATCATAGCCAATATAAAAACCTTTCAGATTTGTGTCGTTCGGCAAACCCTTACTGGATGTATCTTGCGAATTCAGTGTAAACGTACCTGATGCAGGGCTGTTTCCTGCTGATCCAATATGAATCCTGGGAGCGACATCAAAATCACGAGTATCAATGGTTAATGTGATTTCACCCGTGCCATTAAATTTGAAGCTTTTCTTAACGTGAGCACCTGCATCCATCCAGGCTTCGATATGTGTTGGGTCTACCAGGACGGCATCCATTGGACGCATCTTTCCACGCAGCACAAAAATATCGGCTTTTAAGTCACCATCAAAATCTGCCACAATAGAATCAATCGCATTTGAAACCGTCGGTACCAGCGTTGAAATATCAGTGAAGCCAGTCCCACTAGAAAAATCGTAGACTTTTTGCGGAAAGGTCCCCTCTTTAGCACAGATTAAATCAAGGACACCATCATTGTTCATGTCCGAGAATTGTGCATAATTATCCGTCCTGCACCCAGCCGGTGTCGGGGCCGATGTTCTCGAAAAGCTACCGTCTGTCTGCTGCAGTTCGACAATGGCATCCTTGGCAAAATACAATAACAGATTATCAAGCCTGCCATCAAAGTTGTAGTCAAACCAGGCCGTTGACCAACCGCTACCTTTATCGTCCAGGCCAAGCTCGATTGACCGATCGACAAAGAGGTTATTTTCATTCACCATTAATTGATCAGCACAACAGCCGTTTGTCGTCGCAAACAAATCCTGGTCGCCGTCGTTGTCAAAATCAGCCCATGCTGCCCCGTGGTGATCAGTCGATAGCGGGTTATCCAGCCAGATTCTTGATGAATCGAGGTAACTCTCAGCTGCTGAAAAGGTGCCGTCACTATTTGCTATGTAAAGCGATGGCCGATCCCTGTGGTTTCCAACAAAGATATCAGGGCGAAAATCGCCATTCATATCACCCCAGGAAGCACCCCAGGTTTCAGCCTTCCTGGTCAGCCCTGCCTGACTTGTAATATCTTCAAACTCAATGGCAGAGAACGTTGGTGCAGATACCAGGAGTGTCGCAGCTATTAGCCGGCACATTTGTTTTTTTATAGTTGGCTTTATAGTTTTCATGTTTACCCCATTTAATTACATACACCCAAAGTTTCAATATTAAGCGGCAGCGAAAATACCTGCTTACTTGCACCAACAAACACAGTTGCGCCGGAAGGCTTACTGATATCAAGGCAAGGTTCTGCGCCGGTTGGGAAGGTAAAGTCCATTCCATCCTGACCGGAACCGATCATTTTCATATCAAACACAACGCTCAGCGGATTTGCCGTATCGAACGTATCGCTTGCTTCGATACTGAATTCAGCAACGCTGGTGAAGTTTTGTGTTCCAGTCAGGTCTCCTTTATATCTCACCCCTGAAGAAGATCCTCCACCGGTCGTCCGTAGATGCCATTCAGAAGTCGCGCAATCCTGCCATAGGAAAATACCCTGGTCAGTTGACGGGGAGTAGGCTGGCTCACCGCAGGAAAGCGGCGCTTGTTCATCATCTATGATAGATGCTAACCCACTACCATCACCAATCACGGCATTTGCATTGTTGCTTAATGTCACCGTGAATGATTCGGTGCCTTCTGCAAGCGCATCATCATTAATCGGCACACTGATCGTTTTACTGGTTTCAGCCGGAGCGAAGCTCACTGTTCCCGTTGTCGCCGTGTAATCGCCCGCAGACGTTGCGGTTCCATCCACTGTCGCGTAATTCACATCCACCTGAACTGCGCTGGCTACATTCAGGCTTATAATAAAGTCAGCTGTTGGGTCGCTTCCTTCTGTCACCGTCACATCATTAATGCTC
>JAZGER010000084.1:0-16251 GCA_036478835.1 Gammaproteobacteria bacterium
TCTAAACGGCTTAAAGCGATGGGGGCGCCTGGCTATGAAAATGGCTTTGAGTTGAGTCTTTTTTTCTTGTGCAAGGGTATAATGCTCCCATAAAGTGTTGCTCCCGATTTTGCAAAATTAACAAGTGAAAATGAATACAAATATGAAAGATCTATCCAACCCATTAACAGCAGCAGAATTCGAGCGTCTGGATAATTTTCTCCTTGATCGAATTGACGAAGAAGCCGATACCCTGGAAAAAGATGAAGGGGTGCTGGATATGTCTGAGCTGGACGGTTTGTTTACCGCGGTTGTTAGCGGTCCAGTCAGTGTTGTTCCATCACAGTGGTTGCCTTTGGTGTGGGGTGAGTTTGAGCCAGTATGGGAGAGTGAAAAAGAATTCAAAGAAATCTTTGCGTTGATGATTCGTCATATGAACAGCATTGCTGGTATGTTGATGGAGGCGTCTGAGCAATTTGAACCGGTTTTTTGTGGGCGAGATGTGGAGGGCCAGTCGTATACGATTGTTGATGAATGGTGTGAGGGTTACGCACGTATTGTTGAGCTTAATCAGCCGATGTGGGATCAGGGTGGGCTGGATATCAAAATTCTGCTTACGCCAATTCTCGCTTTTACTACGAAGACAGGTTTTTCCGGGCATGATTTTGAGGGTGATGAGCAGGAGAATATCAGGCAGGCGATTGTGCCTAACGTGCGAGAGATCTACGCTTTCTGGTTAGCGAGACGGGCGGGTTCTGTACAAGCTAACCAGCCGGTTCGTCGTGATACGCCGCGGGTAGGGCGCAATGATCCGTGCCCCTGTGGCAGCGGTAAGAAGTACAAGAAGTGCTGTTTGCATTAACAAAGGTTCCCAAATTATTTGTGATCTAAGGCAGTACCCGCTTTTCCTGGTTGAGGACTATCTTTATATTTCATATGGATATATTGCTAGCCTGGCATGAATTTATCTAATTACCTGATTATAGAAACTATAAAAACCTGGTAATGGATTACTAAATAACCTGGTTTTAAAGTGGGTAAGTAAGCAGTAAGCTGTTCAGGTGCTTGATTCCCAGTTAATAATGCGGGACAGTTTACTTAGCATGCCAGACTATAGAAATTTTCCGTTTGATTCGATGCGGTATCCAGGAGAGTAAAATGAACACAACAGTCACCGGTAGTTGTTTGTGCGGTTCCGTTCGTTACGAAGTCTCTGGCGAGGCTCAGCGGTTTTATCATTGTCACTGTCGGCGCTGCCGTAAGGCGACAGGTACCGGACATGCCAGTAACCTTTTTGTTTCTCCACAAACGGCTATTCTGTGGTTACAGGGTGAGGACTTTCTGGTGCGCTACAGGGTGCCGGATGCCGAGCGGTTTTATAACTGTTTCTGCCAGCGCTGCGGTGGGCCGATGCCGCGAGTTGTCCCGGAGCTGGATGGCGTGTTGATTCCAGCGGGCTCACTGGATTCGCCTTCACCTTTGCCTGCTCAGGCGCGCATCTTCCGAGATTCACGAGTGGACTGGTCTTGCTCGGATGATTTGCCGGAGTTTGCTGAATATCCGCCAGGCATTTAAAATCGGTGGGTCAAAGTGTGCGAAAATTCTGTCAGAAACACTGATCCTATGATGCTCACGGAAACCCTATGAACCCATTTTCTTTTACCAATCGTTACTTAAGGCTGGGTGATAAGTTTTATGCCAAGACCCGTCCATCGCCTGTTCCAGCGCCTGCGTTGATTCAGTTCAATAAGAAGCTTGCTGATGAGATGGGGGTATCGCTCAACAGTCTGGACGAGCAGGCGCTTGGAAAGTTGTTTGCGGGGAATACTGTTCCTGAGGATGCCGAGCCGTTGGCAATGGCTTACGCTGGTCATCAGTTTGGTAATTTTGTCCCCCAGCTGGGTGATGGTCGAGCGCTCTTGCTGGGTGATAGTGTCAGCCCGGAGGGAGTGCCTTTTGATATTCATTTAAAAGGCTCCGGTAGCACATTTTATTCTCGCAATGGTGATGGACGTGCAGCGTTAGGTCCCGTGTTGCGCGAGTATCTGGTGAGTGAAGCGATGGCTAGACTAGGGGTGCCGACAACGCGCGGTCTGGCGGTCGTCACCACCGGTGAGGACGTTGCCCGAGAGCAACTGTTACCCGGTGGCATCATTACCCGCGTTGCATCAAGTTTTGTGCGTGTCGGCACTTTCCAGTACTTTTCCGCTCGAAATGATCTGGAGTCGATCAGGCAGCTCGCAGATTATGTGATAGAACGTAACTATCCGCAGGCCGGTGAAGAAGCGTATCCGTATGCCGTTTTATTACAGGCAATTGTAGACAGGCAGGCAGTCCTGATTGCGAAGTGGATGCAGCTGGGGTTTATTCATGGTGTGATGAATACCGATAACATGTCTGTTGCCGGGGAAACAATCGATTATGGGCCCTGTGCGTTTATGGATGCTTATGCGCATGATCGTACCTATAGTTACATTGATCGAAATGGACGTTACAGTTATAGCAATCAGCCCTCTATGGGCTTGTGGAATCTAACGCGGCTTGCAGAAACGTTCCTGCCTTTGCTGGCAGATAATGCGGATACGGCGGTGGAGACCGCGCAGGACGTTTTAAATACCTACGCAGAAACTTACCAGCGCGAATGGTTAGCCGGTATGCGTGAAAAATGTGGTCTGACGGCGGCGGTTGACATGTCTGACTCAGAAGGTGATCAGGCGCTTATTGAAGCCTTATTCGATACCATGGCAGACAATAAGGCAGATTTTACGCAGCTATTCTCCTGTTTATCCCATCTGGAACTATCACCGTCAAAGCGAGACGACGATTGTCGGCGCTTGTTTGACGAACCTGCCCAGTTTGATCAGTGGGCAACCCAATGGCGCGGCAGGTTAACCAAAGAAGCTAGCAACGATGCGGCGAGACAGGCCAGTATGCAGGCCATTAACCCACTCTATATCCCCAGGAATCACCAGATAGAAGCGGCGATACGGGCAGCAGAAGATCACGACGATTTTTCAGTCTTTCATGCCTTGCACGAGGTGCTGCAAAATCCATTTTCTCCACAGGCAGGCAAAGAGCGGTATACACTGCCGCCGGAACCCGACGAGGAGGTCAGGCAGACGTTCTGCGGGACGTAGGGATTTCAGGCTCATTTGCCTTGTGAGGATGAGTGAATGAAGGTGATTTCGTCCAGCTTGTGCTATTCGCTCTAAAATGCCCTGAAATTACTCGTTAATGATGACAAAAGCTTGACAGCACGGCGTTGATCGCTAGAATACTCGTCTGGTTAAACGCGGGAATAGCTCAGCTGGTAGAGCACAACCTTGCCAAGGTTGGGGTCGCGAGTTCGAATCTCGTTTCCCGCTCCAATTTGTTGTAGTCCGGGCCTTGATGACTGAATAGTCTGTCGAGGGGCGCGGATTTTTTTTACCCTGGCTGGGTGGCAGAGTGGCTATGCAGCGGATTGCAAATCCGTGTACCTCGGTTCGACTCCGGGCCCAGCCTCCATATTTTGTTCCTCTTCAAAATAGAGGGTTATACTGGCTACCTTATTAATGCCCAGGTGGCGAAATTGGTAGACGCAAGGGACTTAAAATCCCTCGGTGGCAACACCGTGCCGGTTCGATTCCGGCCCTGGGCACCAAACGTTCTATCATTCTATCTTAAATTAAAGTTATCTCGCATGTCATCAAAACCATCCGATCAGGACCAAAGCGGTATCACGGCGATTCAAGCCAGTGAGTCTGTTGAAGACCTTCGTTCTTTACTTAAAGCTGCCCGCACCCGCCTGGCGGATCTGCCAGATGATTCTTCGCCCGTATTAAGGGCAAGAGCGTTGCTGGATATTGCAGAGCCGATGCTAGGGCTAGGGCAGAATGAAGAGGCCTGGCAAAATGCGCGAGAAGCCTTTTCTGTGTTTGTGGATTATGAACATTGGCAGGATGCTGTTGAAGCGGTTGATTTACTCTATCAGACGGAACAGCCGGACTCGATTGTTGCGCTAGGGCAGGGTATCTGGTTGAGTATTACTTATCCTGTGAAAGCGGCAACAACGGTAGCGTTGCTCAATCATGTTATCGATGAAACACCTGATGATTCTGATGGCGCTGCAGTCGCGGCGATGATGGCACATTATGTTGTTGACCTGCGTACTGAAGGTGAAGAGAAAGACAGCCTCGGTTTTTTGACCACACAACTTATTGCTCGTGTGGCGAAGCGTCATCGGGGCATTGAAGATCAGGAAACATTGGATGTCTGGATTGAAATGCTGCAGTTGAATGATATACCGGAATTGCTGAAAAAAATGTCCCTGATTGTTGGCACGCTGGTAGAGGATCATTGGTGGTTTGATCGCGATGAACTGCGCGCTAAACTACCAGTGAATTAATGTATGCCAATGCCAATGCCCGATTTCGGGGAACCTGACTATATCAATACCGCTGAGCAGTTAGTTGCACTCTGTGACAAGTTACAGTCGCAACCCTGGGTTGCGGTGGACACTGAATTTTTACGCGAAAAAACCTACTATCCGATTCTTTGCCTGATCCAGATTGCGGCACCCGATGGAACCATCGCCTGCGTAGATCCGATTGCCCTGGACGATTACAAACCGTTGCTGGCTATTTTCTTTGACAAAAATATCACCAAGGTTTTTCATGCCTGCAGTCAGGATCTTGAAATTCTGCTTTATGACGGAGACGCTGTTCCTTCACCGATTTTTGATACACAGATTGCGGCGCCTCTGTTGGGCTTTCGTGAGCAAATGGGCTATGCAGCACTGGTATCTGAAATGTCAGGCCATGCCCTTGAAAAGGCATTTTCGCGTACGGACTGGAGCAAACGACCACTCACTGACCAGCAGATAGACTATGCGCTTGATGATGTGCGGTATTTATCGGGCATCTATTTGCAAATGATGGCTACGCTGTCTGAGAGTGGTCGGCTCAGTTGGTTAGACGCTGAGTTTAGTCAGTACGAAGATGCCAGCCGTTACACCGTTAACCCGGATCAGGCGTGGTTACGGATGCGTGGTGCCGATCGCTTGAAGGGACCGAAGCTATCTGTGCTTCAGCATCTCGCTAGCTGGCGTGAAAAAACCGCGAAGCAGGATGACCGGCCACGTAACTGGATTTTACGAGATGATGTCATCATGGATATTGCGCGGCAGTTACCTAAAGATATTCCCGGACTACAAAATATCCGACAGTTTCCGGAAAAAACGATTCAGCGACATGGCAAGTTGCTACTCTCTCTGGTGCAGGAAGCCAGTCAACAGCAGCCGGTGCCTGGCCCGGTACGGCCAAAAACAACAAAGCCAACGCGCAACCAGGATGCACTGGCTGATATTTTGTTGGCACAGCTAACATTACTGGCTGATAAGCATCAAATTAACCCGGTTATGATCGCTACTCGTAAACAGCTGATTTCATTGATTACGGGAAGCACCGATTTGCCCGTGTTGAAAGGCTGGCGTTACGATATCGCCGGAAAAGAATTACAGGCCATGTTGCATGGCGAACGCAGCTTGTCAATCAGAGACGGTCAATTACATATTGATGCAGTGTCTGATACAGCGGATCATTAATCTCAGCGTAAGGAAGATAGTTTATGCCATCAGAAATTGCAGATTTAACCGTACAGTATGAAGAAGATGGGTTGGTTACTGTTAAGGAGCTGGATAAAAAAGTGTTAACCAAAGGTGCCTGGTCAACGATTATTTATCAGTATCAGGACTGGGATCGCAAGAAAGAAGCCTACGGTGCTGACAAGTTTACCATTCGCCGTTACCAGAAGCGCAATGGTGAATACATGCAGAAATCCAAGTTCAATATTTCAAGTAAAGCTCAGGCAGAATCGATTATTGAAGCACTTGAAGGCTGGATAAAGGAATAATTCTGCTGTAGGCATGACCGGTTTCGGTCGCCTTTATTGCCTGATGCCATAGCCTGTTTTCAGCAGGTGAAGTGCGTAGGTAAAGAGGATGATAATAAAGCCTGAAATAATTGAGTAAGAAATTATCAGGCTGATATCTGACGTGCCGAGAAAGCCAAATCGGAAGGTGTTTACCATATACAGGATCGGGTTAGCGAGAGAAACCGTTTGCCAGAAGCTGGATAGCATTTTGATAGAATAAAAAATACCACCCAGGTAGGTCAATGGCGTCAGCACAAAGGTCGGAATGATCGAAATGTCATCGAAGCTGGTTGCGAAAATGCCATTGATTAATCCTGCCAGGGAAAACAGAATCGCAGTTAATACCACCACCGATAGGAGTACCGGCAGGCTGTGTACCTGAAGGTTGCTAAATAATAACGAGACGAAGGTAACCGCAACTCCCACGGCAAGGCCCCGCGCAACACCACCCGCTACAAATCCCAGAACGATCAGGTAATTGGGCGTCGGTGAGACCAGCAATTCTTCAATATTATGCTGGAATTTACTGCCGTAAAATGATGATACAACATTGGCATATGAGCTGGTGATGATGGTCATCATAATGAGCCCAGGAACGATATAATCCATGTAAGGGATACCTTCCATATCGCCGATTCTTGGGCCAATTAAATTCCCAAAAATCACAAAATACAGTGTTGTCGTAATGACAGGAGGCACTATCGTCTGAACCCAGATCCTGCTGAAGCGCAATACTTCCTTGATGACGATGGTTTTGAAGGCAATGAGTTTTTGCTGAGCTGTCATCATGATCGGTTTTTCACATTGTCCTGCACCAGCTTGACAAACAACTGCTCAAGGCGGTTGGTTTTGTTTCTCATGCTGAGTACCTGTACGTTCTGTTGGGTCAGCGCCTCGAAAAGAAAGTTAATGCTGCACTCTTTTGTTACATCGGCTTCTAATGTTGTGTTATCAATCAGGCGCAGGCACTGGGGCGTTACCTGAGGGAGTTCGGTTATTTCTCTGGCAAGGTCTAGAATAAACGTTTCGGTTTGCAACGTATTTAGCAGGGATTTCATGCTGCTATTTTTAATAATGTCACCGTCATCAATAATCGCAATATTTTTACACAGGCTTTCCGCTTCTTCCAGATAATGTGTGGTTAAGATAATGGTTGTGCCATTGCTGTTTATTTCTCGAAGAAAGGACCACATGGTGCGCCGTATTTCGATGTCAACACCGGCTGTCGGTTCGTCAAGAATCAATAATTTAGGTTCATGGACAAGCGCCCGGGCGATCATTAAACGACGTTTCATACCCCCGGAAAGCTGGCGCGCCTGAGCGTGACGTTTATCCCAGAGGCCCAGCTTGTTTAAATAAAATTCTGATTTCTCCCGCGCTTCCGGGCGGTCGATTCCGAAGTACCCGGCCTGGTTAATCAGGATCTCCTGAACAGGCTCGAAAATGTTGAAGTTGAATTCCTGGGGGACAAGGCCAAGCAGAGTTTTTGCCGTAGAAAAGTCACGATCTATGTTGTGACCAAAGATGCTGACCTCTCCCTCAGTCTTGTTTATCAGAGAGGTAATGATGCCGATGGTCGTCGATTTTCCTGCGCCATTAGCGCCAAGCAGGGCGAAGAAATCACCTTTTTGCACTTCGAGATTAATGCCTTTGAGCGCCTGAAAACCCCCGTCGTATGTTTTGGATAGATTTTTTATTGAAAGAGCAATCGTCATGGTTTTCTCAGGCAGAAGTGAGCTTTATTGATTGTAACAAGTGACGCAAATTACGCTATCTTTGTAGATCAGGCAAGTCTACGGTTTTTTGCTTTTTTCAAGCCGATTAAGTTCTGTCGTTGCGTCTGTATGCACACGCTCAAATAAGGCATACAGTTTGTCAGGCTTGTGAGCGCCGCGTTTAATTCTACGCAGGCCCATACCGGAATAGATTTGCACTTCCTTGAGCGTTTTTTGAATGCCTGCGAGCGGTTGACTGGTATCGCCTGGAGTGATTGTTTGCTCAGGCTCTGGTGCCGGTTGCTCCATGCGTAATCGTGGCGCGAGATAATAACTTAGAACCGCCAGCACGACGAAAAACCCAAAAACAGTGACCGTGGGGGAGTCGATTAAGCGCAAGGTGACTAGCAAATCAAAGATGGCTGTTTCCAGTAGCAGGACCAGGACACCGGTGAGGACGCGCGCAGCCTGTGCATCACCATTTCGGTAAAAGCGGTAACAGATATACAGGCAGTAACCGAGCGTTACCATGATGGCGAAGTAGGCTGAATACCACCATTCATTGATTCGATTGCTAGACCCGGATGTGGTTTCCGGTAGTGTAATATAAAGATTTTCCACCGGGACTTGCAGGCTAACCAGAAGCATAAATATCCAGATGCCGGTAATGACCATGGGCACGAGTGTTATCTGATTATTGGTCAGCACAACGACGAGCCAGATTAACAGCGGCCAGAGGATAAACTGTGCAGAGGCCGCAACACGGATGGCGAGGTCAGGTGGCGAGGGCGACACAGACAGGGCACCAGCGATCGCCATAACGGCGACAACCAGCCACATGGTGGCCATGATGATTCGATTGGTAGAACGGCCACCAGTCAACATAACGCTGAGCTGAATCTGTTGGAGTCCTCCATAGAGTGCGCATCCTGCGAACACGTACAAAGCTGGAGCTATCATTATTATTATCGCTATTGTAAATTTGCTTGACGAAATTCGTCCCTGTAGTCTATCCCATTATCAGGGGTGAAATCCATCGAAATTCGGCGTGCGAATCGGGTTTTACAGGCAAGATCATGTAAAATAATAAGAAATTGAAATTTTACGAATTGAGGGTGAATACGGGTAATGTTTGAAAATCTGGGTAAAACCCTGGCGTCCTATCTAAATAAGCCGCTTTCGACTTATGAGCCAATTGCTATTGCACAGGCAGGGGTATTGGAGAAGAAACTTAAAGCTGGCGATGTGTTGCTGGTCGAAGGCAGCCGACGAGTGAGCTCTGCAATTAAATATCTAACGCAGTCTACCTGGTCGCACTCGGCGATCTGTCTTGGAAAAGTAGAGCAGTATGGTAACCAGATAATGTTAGTTGAAGCTGACCTGGAAAATGGGGTTGTCGCCGTGCCTGCCAGTAAATATTCTGTTGCTCATACGCGGATCTGTCGCCCCGTGGGGGTGACAGATGAAGACATCCAGTCCTTACTGGCGTTTGTTGAAGAGAGAGTGGGACAGAAATACGATTTAAAAAATGTACTGGATCTGGTGAGATATTTATTCCCGACACCCCCTGTTCCTATGCGCTGGAGACGAAAAATGTTGTCTCTGGGGAGTGGCGACCCGACTCGAGCGATTTGCTCCACATTGATCGCTGAAGCATTCCAGTCTATTCGTTATCCGATATTGCCCACGATTGAGCGGAGAAAGGAGAAGAAACGAATAGGTAAACGAAAAGCAGACTTTCGAAAAATTTTGTATCGTCGGCACCATAGTTTATTTACGCCGCGAGATTTCGATGTTTCACCATATTTTAAAATCATCAAGCCGACGCTTGAATCAAAGTTTGATTATCATCAGCTAACCTGGCACGAAGATTAAGGAAACGTTTTATTTATGACTCAACCATTCACACTGGCAAATTTTAATGTCCGCAATCTGGTTCCTGCTTCGACAAAATCGATTTACCATTATTTTTATAGTGTCGGCAAACACAACTTTTACTCAGCGATAAAAAAAGAACACGAGAAACAAAGCGCCTATGAAAAAAAGATAGGCTGGATTGCCAGTCAGCTGGATCAAATGAATGCGGATGTGGTTTGTTTTCAGGAGATATTCGATTTGCAACCACTGCAGGATGCGATCAATCTAAGTCACTATGCTGGGAAGTGTAAGTTACTCATGGCCGGTCAAGCTGAGCCCAGGGAAACTGACTTTAGAGGGACTCCTGCCAGAGTGTATAAAGTGCCTCATGTGGCTATTATGGTTCGGTCCGGTTTTGATGTTGTCGATTTTGAAGCGATAAGCCGTATGCCTGAACAGTGTGATATCAGCAAAACGGTTGTTGAAGAATCAGGGCGCACATGGGCTATCGAACTGAATGAGAGTGGTGAGCAATTTAATCAGTTTAACCGCCCAGTGCTTAAAGCAAGAATCCAGCTGCCTGATCGGTTTTCGCGCGTAAAAGGTGAGCACCGTAAGGCACCTGTTATCACTGTATTTAGTGCGCACTTTAAATCCAAACGCCCGATTCAAATTGATGACTTTGAAGGCAGCACCCGAGAGGTCACCGCAGCGTATTTGCGTGAGTCTGCTATAGGGCGAGCGCGTTCTCTCTTGCTCAGAGCAGTAGAAGCGGCTGCGCTCAGAACCTGTGTGATTGATGAATTGGCTGAAGATCCTGACAGGCCTGTTTTTGTTGTTGGCGATTT
Organism: Gammaproteobacteria bacterium; assembly: GCA_036478835.1. Classification (GTDB taxonomy): domain Bacteria; phylum Pseudomonadota; class Gammaproteobacteria; order DSM-19610; family DSM-19610; genus JAZGER01. Next base: position 10,313 of record JAZGER010000084.1, read on the forward strand.
GAATGATGGCCCGCGCAGTGTGACCACAGAAGTGTCCGGTGGGTTAACCCGGCCAATCTTTAATCATCATTTTGAGCCGGATAATGACAAGCGAGAAGAGATGTTCCATATCTCTGCTGATCTGTCGCTTTATAGTAGTTACCACTTGCAAACATTACGTAGTCACCGAGATGTTTATTACACGCATATTTTTGATGGTCATCATGACACGCTTGACCATATCCTTGTGTCGAGCCATTTTGTTCCGCGCTGGGTTCGTGATGGAAAGGGTCGTGATAATATTGGCAAAGCAGGGGCTTTACGTGTCTATAATGACCACCTGAAAGATGCAGATATTGATGATCTCCGCGCCAGTAATATCGGTAAATACCTCCACACCCGATCTGACCATGGGCAGGTGACCTTGCGCCTTGACTGGTTTGAGCACAAACAAAGGCAATAAGAAGTAAGCTGTGCTGTGAGCTGGTAAAAAAACCGTTATTCTCCTTTGATCTGGCGCATAACCTACTGAAACCTATAGATTTAATGGCTTTTCCGTCGCTAATTGACGACAGCTACCCCGGTGTTATGGCTTTTTATCGCGTGGAGGCCATATAAAAAATATAAATATCAATAAGATATCTGTATTGGTATGTGATTTGTATGAAGGGTAATATTGCAGCTTATTATTAAGAGGTTTTACATGCATCCAAGGATGATTCTCGCCAGCCTGTCTGGCGTTTTGCAGTTAGGCGTTGTTGTTTTGTCATTGTCTCTCACTGCCTGCGGAGGAGGCTCCTCCAGTGATTCTAACGCATCATCTGGCTCAACAGATGGAGTAACAACCGCTTCTGCTCTGGTGCTTTACCCCGAATCTGCGGACATTAAAACCAGCGAAACAGCTCAGTTCGAAGCGTTTGTCGTTGGAGAACAAGATGCAGCAATAGAGTGGGCATATGAAGGCTGCGGCTGGATAGAAAAAGAGACGGGGCACTATCACGCGCCAACAGGTATCTCAGGTGGCAGGGAAAAATGCCAGGCAACGCTGACAGCATATAGTCTGGACAACCCTGAAATAAAAGCAGTCGCAATGGTCAAGGTGGCCGCTGTCGCTGTTGAACCTGAACCGGTCAGGGAAACACCAGTAGAAGCAGAACCAGTCAATAGAGTTTCAGTTATTACTGCGCCTGAGATCGTGACACCAACACCCGTGACACCAACACCCGTGACACCAACACCCGTGACACCAACACCCGAAGAGAGTAACCAACCTGTCCCGGTAGCGGCTCCGATAACATTGAATGTGTTACCGAAAGCACCCGTCATAAACACAGGGTCTCAATTACATTTCAATGTTTCGATTACGAGTGGTGGGGTGAGTTGGTCAATGAAGGGTTGTGGACGTATTTTACCCGTCGACAAAACGTATAAGGCACCCACGGAACTCAGCTCCGAACAGTGTCGTGCTTTAATCACGTTTACCAGTAATGATGATCCTGCATTAGTTCGTCAAGTGGTTGTGACAGTTAATAACCCAAATTTCACCGGGACTACAGTCGTATCGGAAATAGCTGAAGTACCCGAAGTCAACTCTGATGATAGCTTAGTCGTCTACCCGGCGATTAATCAATTCAGATCGGCACGCTTTTCAATCACCGCATATCAAAATGGTGAAACGAAGAATTCTTTTGTTTATACCAGTAAAAACGCTGATAGGAAATCCTTTGATTACCAGAATGGTTATATGCAGGAAGCAAATCACTGGAGTACTTTTTCCTTTGAGGGCGGCATTAAAGTAACGGCAAAGAGGCTGGATGGCAAAGCAATTCAGTCTTGCGTTATTCGTCCGTTGTCCTTTGGGATAAAGCCGATAATAAATCAAAACACCTGTCAGTTCAGGTTAACAAAACCGGTTAATGTTTCGGTAGAAATAGATGAGAATTTTACAAAAACGATAAATAATAAAAATACGGGCGGTGCTGTAACAAAATATGTAGTTAAACATCCGTTGTTTATCTTTGCTAACCCACTGGAAAAAGATGTCCCGAAAAAAGGCGCGGCTAACACGCATTACTTTGGGCCGGGTATCCACGAAATTGGCGAAAATTTCCCGTTAAAAAATGGCGACATTGTTTACGTTGCTGGTGGTGGATATGTCAAAGGGACATTTAAAAATGTACAGAAGTACGTGAATATCAAATTTTCTGGCCGGGGAATTATTTCTGGTCTGGGGATTCCGAAACAGGGTGGATACAGTCACCATTTACTGCATATTTCAGGTGGAAGTAAGAGCAAGTTGTCTATCGAAGGTTTGACCTTTACGGATTCACCGCGAGCAGGTATAGAAACCAATGCGGGTGCTCATATTAACCGGGTTAAAGTCTTTAGCTGGTTTAATGGTTCTGATGGTGTACGGACAGGCAGGGGGTCCATTATCGAGAACAGTTTCTTTAAAGTGAATGATGATGTGATTAAATTATATACCGGAGGTCAGATTGTTCGAGACACGGTGATCTGGCAGATGACAAAAGGTGCCGCATTTCAGTTTGGCTGGCAAACGGCAACGAATGTAAAAAATATTCGAGTAACCAATATAGATGTTATTCACAGTGATGCCTTTACAGATTATAGCGACCAGGAAAAGAAAGATAATCAGCCGGATTACCGTAGTTCAAAAGCTGTTTTCAGTTGTATGGGATTAAGAAATAGCGAAGTTGGAAATGTTCAATTTACAAATATCCGTATCGAAGACCGCGGTTTATTACGACTATTGGGTATGAGACTAGCATCTTATGGCCCAAAGAAGCGCTGGTGGGGTGACATTCGACCGGACACCAAAAAAATCATTAATGGGATCACATTTAAAAATATTTATCTGGCATCCGCCCCTTACAGGCAAAGTTTTCTTTACGGAAATAAAGGTGGGGTGATTAAAAATATTCGCTTTGAAAACCTGGTGGTTGAAGGTGTCAGGGCTCGCGGTTCCTGGGACTTGACGAGCAAAATTGATGGTTCCGGATTTACGACTCTGGAACAGGTTAGCGATATTTCTTATAAATAGCCTGTAAATGTCATGGTTTTCCTCATCGCATAATTTCCTGTGCGGGTGATCAATTTTGATAAAAATCAGCGATTTAAACAAATATATTGTAGGCGAATGTCTAAATTTGCGAGCGAGTCCTATTTTTTATGAAAAAATATAAGTAAATTAGTGTTTTCTAATGTCGAAACTATAGAGACACGAGTGTTTTCGATTTATTGGTATATTAAGGAGTTTATAATGATATTTGATTTACTCACGTTAAAAGGTGTAATTGTAGCGGTAGCGGTTATCGTTTCACTGTTTGTTTTGTGTCAAAAAGAGGGGTGTAAAATTGCTGGGAAATAGGCGTAAATAATAGAAGTATTAGTGACTTTTAGCCTCCAGTGGACGACATGAAGCGAATGATCTTTTCCGGGTTTTCAGAAAACTCATGGCGTTCGGGTTTTCTGGCAATCGCGCTCAAGATAACAGATTCTATTTCTTGATCAGAAGCATCGCTTCGTAACAGAGGCCTGAGTTGCGCCTGATCATTCTGTCCTAAACAGAGATGTAGCGTCCCATCGACTGAGAGCCGCACCCGGTTACAGGAATCACAGAAATGTTGTGATATAGGCGTAATAAAGCCAATTTTTAATGGTGTGCCTGCAATTTGCACATAACGAGCAGGACCGCCTCCAGGCATAACCCCGGGCAACAGCGTATATTGTTGTGCAAGTTTATTCCGAACTTCATCCAGACTGATGTAGTGATTTGTGGCGTCACGGCCACTTTCCCCGACGGGCATGGTTTCTATGAAACGTAGGGTGAAGTGGTGTTCCATACAAAACTCAACCATGGCTTCGACTTCATCATCATTAACGCCTTTCATTACGACCATATTAATCTTGATGGGGGCAAAGCCTGCGTCTTTTGCAGCCATTAAGCCTGAGATGACTTTATCCAGTTTCCCTTTGGTAATGGCTTTAAAACGGGCAGGGTTCAGCGTATCCAGACTGACGTTGAGGCGACTAACGCCGGCATTTTTGAGCGCCAGTGCCTGTTTATCAAGGCGGGTCGCATTGGTGCTGAGTGACAGGTCATCAATGCCGGGGAGCGATGACAATCGTTCTACCAGGGTTGGTAAATCTTTTCTGACCAGGGGTTCTCCCCCGGTGATCCTGACGCGTTTAACACCGAGGCGGCTGAAAATAGCAATAACGCGTTCGATTTCCTCGAAAGTTAACCAGTTTTCAGGGGTTTCAAAATCTTTGAATTTTTCAGGCAGGCAATACTGGCAGCGCAAATCACAACGATCTGTGACAGAAAGCCTGACGTAAGTTATTTGTCGATTAAAAGGATCAATCAATTGTTGAGTCATGCGTCTAGGATAGTACGATTTACAGATGATGGCCACTATGAAAAGCTTATACCACCTGAATATAATGTGTATTACGTCTCATGCTGAACGAAGGAGAAAGAGTGAAGCATTTAATCAGTTTTTTGCTTTTATTACCGATTGTCCTTCTCATCGGCTGCGATAAACCGGCTAGTGAATACAAACGGTCATTATTCGTATTTGGAACATTGGTTGATATTTCAATTGTAGATGCATCGCTCAATGAGAGTGATATGGCAGTCAAAGCCATTGACGAGCAGTTCCAGAAAATGCATACGCACTGGCATGCATGGAAGCCGGGGGGAGAACTGGCAACGTTTAATTCAAAAATAGCGAAAGGAGAAACCGTAGAAGTCAGCGATTTTTTGTTGCCGCTGATTATCCAGTCTGTTCTTTTATCTGAACAAAGTGAGCACTTGTTTAACCCCGCAATCGGTGAACTAATTAATTTATGGGGGTTTCATAGTGATGAACTACCTGAAGGCCCCCCGCCTGGAAAAGACACAATACAAAACTATTTAATAACACAGCCATTCATGTCTGACTTGAAGATCAATGGCCACCTGATCCGAGCAACAAATGCCCATGTCCAGCTTGATCTAGGTGGTTTTGCAAAAGGCTATGCGTTAAATGAAGCAACACGGATACTTCAGGAAGAGGGCGTTCGTAACGCGATTGTGAATGCTGGCGGCGACTTGTGTGTGATTGGTGAAAAAGGCAATCGTCCCTGGCGAATTGGTATCCGGCACCCACAGGGTGAAGGTGTCATTGCCAGTGTGGAAGCCCGTGACGGAGAGTGCGTTCTGACATCGGGTAATTATGAACGTTATCGTGTTTATGAAGGTAAACGTTATCCGCACATTCTCGACCCAGGTACGGGTATGCCGGTGAATCATATTGCGTCGGTAACTGTCATCGACCGCGATGGTGGCAGGGCAGATGCTGCTGCAACGGCATTAACCATTGCAGGGCCGGAGCATTGGTACCGTATTGCCAGGAAGATGCAGTTGGAATACGTCATGCTGGTGGATGCTCAGGGGAACATATATATGAATCCAGCAATGCAGAGACGATTACACCTTGAAACGGGTCAGTCAGGCACTCTAATTGTGAGTGCCCCGTTATAACCAGGTGAATGACTTCCAGAGAGTCTGGTGAGAAGGGTGATCGGTCGTATTCAGGCCGCTTTTTCGATACGGTTGCGGCCGTTTTCTTTCGCCAGGTAAAGGGCATCGTCAGCACGTTTAATTATGGCAGTAGGTATGTCATTTGCTCGATATTGGGAAATACCTAAAGACATCGTAATCTGTCCGTAGTTTTTGTCACCGGCTTTGTTTTTCAGCTTGCCTGCAGAAATAGCGGAACGAATTTGCTCGGCAACAATATGTGCACCTGTTAAATCAGTGTCGGGTAACAAAATGGCAAACTCTTCACCTCCGTACCTGGCAACGGTGTCCTTGCCTTTCACACTACGCTTTAGAATGGTTGCCACAAAACGTAATACTTTATCCCCAACTAAATGACCATAGGTGTCATTGAATA
>JAZGER010000085.1:0-2118 GCA_036478835.1 Gammaproteobacteria bacterium
TTGTTGAATATCCCCAATTAATTACATTATTAAAGACACGAATGAATCCAGAAGAATTTTTAGCCGCAATGGCAGATACAGCAAACAAGCACGATTTTGCAGCACACATGAACCTGATTTCAAAAGATGTCCAGGTTTATGGCGTGCCTAATTTTGAGGTTATTAATTACAATGACTGGTATAACCAGTGCAAAAAAGAATTTAATGACAGGCTATTGCATAGCATCAGTTACGTGGGCTTGGAGATACTTGCCGAAGAACCCAATCGCGTCATGTTTGCCGCGGTTGAAATAATGGAAGCAACAGACGGCCACGAAAACATTTATGGTATTGAATTTACCATTCAAAAAGAAGATGACGGCCAGTGGCGAGTAGTGCAGGAGCGGATTTTGTCTGGAGAAGGGACAGAGGATGAACAGAAGGGTGGGAAGAAGGATGAGCAGAAGGATGAGCAGAAGGATGAAACGTTGCAGTGATTAATGTTGTCAGGCAATAACATAAGGCGGTTTTCAGAAATGCATAAATATTACTTCGTCACACTATTGTTTCTGTCAATTGGCATGACGGGTTGCGCGGTCAATCCGGTTACCGGGAAAAATGAACTCAGCCTGGTTTCCGAGTCGCAGGAATTGCAGATCGGAAAACAAAACTACGCACCGATGCGACAAGCGCAGGGCGGGGACTATACCGTCGATAAACAACTGACCGCTTACGTTAGCGAAGTCGGGCAAAAGCTAGCTGCTGTCAGCGATAGAAAACTGCCTTATGAGTTTAAAGTACTCAATAGTTCAGTGCCTAACGCCTGGGCGCTGCCTGGCGGAAAAATCGCCCTCAACCGTGGCTTATTGACAGAACTTGGAAGCGAAGCAGAACTGGCCGCTGTTTTAGGGCACGAAATTACCCATGCGGCTGCGAAACATACGGCCAGAAGTATGTCCAGAGGTATGCTAATGCAAGGCGCTATGATGGCTGCTGTCGTTGGTACGCAAGGCAAAGATTATGCGCAACTGGCACAAATGGGCGCAGGGATTGGCTCACAACTCCTCACGCAAAAATACGGCCGTGATGCAGAACGCGAGGCTGACTTTTATGGCATGAAATATTTATCAAAGGCAGGTTATGACCCGATAGGTGCCATCAATCTTCAAAAAACATTTGTAAGACTTTCCGAAGGCCAGAGACAAGATTGGTTGAGCGGTCTGTTTGCCAGTCATCCACCATCTCCTGAGCGCGTGAAAAATAATATTAAAACCGCTGCTGCTCTGCCTCAAGGCGGTGACAAAGGTATCAGCCGTTTCAAATCCAAAACAGCCCACTTGAAAAAAACCAAACCAGCTTATGAAGCTTATGACAAAGGTCGCAAAGCACTGTCCGATGGCAACACCAGTCAGGCAAAAACGCTGGCGAAAAAAGCCATTCGTATAGAACCACGCGAAGGCAATTTTCATGCACTGCTGGGTGATGTAGAAGAAAAAAAGAACAACCCCCGTGCGGCTAAAAGAAGTTACGACAAGGCGATTAATCTAAACAGTAATTTTTTCTATTATCATTTGAAGCGCGGCTTAATGAATGAAGAGCTCAACGCATCCGCAGCAGCGAAACGAGATCTGGAAAAAAGCATTCAACTTTTACCCACCGCGAATGCCTACAATTCGCTTGGTAATCTAGCAAAAAGACAGGGGAGTTTTACTGATGCCAAAGCCTATTATGCCAAAGCCGCAGGGAATGATAGCCCCGCTGGAAAATTAGCCTATGGCTCTCTGATTGATATTGATCTTGGCGATAACCCCGACAAATACCTCACACTTCGCACCAGCCTCGATAATAGTGGGCGAGTGAAAGCTGAAATCAGCAACCCGACACCCAAAAACGTGAAAGACCTGATTATTGCCGTTCAATTTAAAGATGCAAGTGGGCGAACGCGACAAATAAAACGCGCTTTCTCAGGCACCTTACGTGCAGGCGGTAAACAAGTGGTCGATTTAGAATTACATACTTTACCAAAGGAGCTGTTACAAACAGTTCAGGCAGGGATCGTTGGTGCGAAAGTAGTTCGTTAGCAAAAGAAATAGAAATAGAAATAGAAAGCCGTGGTCTGTCCCTGATTCTGCTTAGCGA
>JAZGER010000086.1:0-3729 GCA_036478835.1 Gammaproteobacteria bacterium
AAAAGGCGGCACCAGACCGCCGCCCTTTGAGCTGCTACCTTGTTTCAGGCCGCATCTTCCTCTGTAGCACGGGAGCTGAAAGTTAGCTCATCATTTTCCAGATCGATATAAATAACCTGCCCTGGCAGAAATTTTCCTGACAAAATATCCTGAGCCAACGGATTTTCCAGTTGCTGTTGAATCGCACGTTTCAGCGGTCTGGCACCATAAACCGGGTCAAAGCCTGCCTCGCCCAAACGGTCAAGGGCGGCATCTGTGAGCTCCAGTCCCAGCTCTCTTTCTGCCAGACGTTTACGCAAGTAATCAATCTGAATATCGGCGATGGAGCGAATTTGCTCGCGACCCAGCGGGTGGAATACCACCACATCATCAATACGATTAATAAATTCAGGTCGGAAATGACTGCTCACAACCTCCATCACGGCCGCTTTCATTTCATCGTACTTCGCCTCTCCAGCCAACGCCTGTATCTGCTGGCTGCCCAAATTCGATGTCATCACAATCACCGTATTACGAAAGTCCACCGTGCGTCCCTGGCCATCGGTTAAGCGGCCATCATCGAGCACCTGGAGCAAGATATTAAACACATCCGGGTGCGCCTTCTCGACTTCATCGAGAAGTATCACAGCGTAGGGTTTTCTACGCACGGCTTCCGTTAAATAGCCACCTTCCTCATAGCCTACATAGCCAGGCGGAGCCCCGATCAACCGAGCCACTGAATGTTTTTCCATAAATTCAGACATATCCATTCGAATCATGGCGTCTTCTGTATCAAACAGAAATTCAGCCAGCGCCTTGGTTAATTCGGTCTTACCCACACCGGTTGGCCCAAGGAAAAGGAAGGATCCGTTCGGGCGATTGGGATCGGATAACCCGGCACGCGAGCGACGAATGGCATCGGACACGGCTTTTATCGCTTCAGCCTGTCCTATCACTCTTTCACCAACAACAGACTCCATCTGCAATAACTTTTCACGCTCGCCTTCGAGCATTTTGCTCACCGGAATGCCTGTCCACTTGGAAACCACCTCAGCAATTTCTTCATCAGTGACTTTGTTACGCAATAATGTCATCTCACTGACATCAGCCTCACTGCTACTTTCCAGCTGTTTTTCCAACTCGGGAATGCGTCCATATTGCAGCTCACCTGCTCGCGCGAGATCCCCTGCCCGTTGCGCTGTATCAAGCTCTTTACGCGCACGCTCCAGCTCTTCCTTTATATGATGAGAACCCTGTACAAGAGCCTTTTCGCTTTTCCAGATGTCCTCCAGGTCAGAAAACTCTCTTTCCAACTCAGTGATTTCCGACTGCAGATTTTCCAGACGTTTTTTCGACGCCTCATCACTTTCTTTCTGCAACGCTTCATGCTCAATTTTTAATTGGATCAGGCGCCGCTCAAGCCGATCCATCGACTCTGGCTTGGAATCAATTTCCATACGAATCCGGCTGGCGGCTTCGTCCATCAAATCAATGGCTTTATCGGGCAGCTGACGATCAGTAATATAGCGATGAGAAAGTGTTGCTGCTGCCACTAGCGCAGGGTCGGTAATATCAACCCCATGATGCACTTCATAGCGTTCTTTGAGACCTCTCAAAATAGCAATCGTATCTTCAACTGTGGGCTCTTCAACGATAACTTTCTGGAAGCGACGTTCAAGCGCGCCATCCTTCTCAATATATTGACGGTATTCATCCAGCGTTGTAGCACCAATACAATGCAGCTCCCCACGGGCCAGCGCAGGTTTGAGCATATTACCGGCGTCCATCGCCCCTTCTGCCTTACCAGCCCCCACCATCGTATGGATTTCATCGATGAAAAGAATGATCTGCCCTTCCTGTTTTGACAAGTCATTTAAAACTGCTTTCAGGCGTTCTTCAAACTCTCCACGGAATTTAGCACCCGCAATCAGCGCGCCCATATCAAGTGATAACAGCCGTTTATTCTTCAGACCTTCGGGCACTTCTCCGTTGATAATGCGCTGAGCAAGACCCTCGACAATCGCGGTTTTACCCACACCGGCTTCGCCGATGAAAACCGGATTATTCTTTCTGCGACGTTGTAACACCTGCACCGCACGGCGGATCTCTTCATCACGCCCAATCACTGGGTCAAGCTTCCCCTGCTCAGCACGCTCGGTAAGGTCAATGGTGTATTTTTCCAACGCCTGCCGCTGATCCTCTGCATTCGGGTCATCGACTTTCTGGCCACCGCGTAGTGCATCAATCGATTGTTCCAGAGACTGTTTGGTCGCGCCGGATTTTCTTAACAGATCCCCCATTGCATCCTTGCCGTCGATACTGGCAAGGATAAATAACTCAGAAGAAATATATTGATCTTTACGCTGTTGCGACAGCTTGTCTGTCATATTCATCAAGCGGTTCAGGTCGCTGGAAATATGCACATCACCCGCCGTACCTTCTACGACTGGCAGCCTGTCCAGAGATTCATCCAGTTGAGAACGCAGCTTATTCACATTTGCGCCCGATTGCGTCAACAAATAATGACCAGTGCCGCCTTCCTGATCCAGCAAGGCAATCATGACATGCACGGGTTCAATGTAATTATGATCACGACCGAGTGCCAGGCTCGACGCATCAGCCAAAGCCGCCTGAAATTTACTGGTTAATTTATCCATTCGCATGATAGGACTCCTCAAATAATATTCTCATAATAGAATATATGGGATTTTCAACAGGGGTTTTCAAGCCCCAATGCCGATAATAATTCTCTTTTATTTCTTGTTCTTTAACAGACTGGAAAGATCGGCAAATGCTTTGTGTCCTGCTCTGGTTTTATCCGCGCCACCTTCAGACCCAGAAACCAGCCCATTGGCTTCCAGTTGTCGCTGGTGTTCATTGTCATGGCAAAACACACAGAGCAGTTCCCAGTTACTGCCATCTTCAGGATTAAAATCGTGGTCATGGTTGCGATGATGAACGGTTAACTCGCGCACATTCTCTCGCGTGAATTCGCGCTCACAACGCCCACAGATCCACGGATACATTTTTAGCGCTCGTTCACGGTATCCCTGCTCTCTGCTTTTACGATTTTTATGCGCCTCAGCAACGATCTTGTCCAGCCGGGTGTTTTTACTGTCTGTCGTTTTCCTGGTCATGCGCCTCTCTCAAAAATGTTTATTGTCCGGGGTTCGGTAATTGACTCGCACACTCGATGCATAAGGTCACCGAAGGGTCACACTCTAGCCGTTCCAGTGCAATATTTTCATCGCATCTCAGGCAATAACCGAAATCGCCACTGCCCAGCCGCTGCAATGCCGGCTCAATTCGCTGCAACTCCAACGTGCGCCGTCGCTCTGCTTCCTGAGACATCGCCTGCCCCTGCAAGGCATCCATTCGAGATAAGCGGCCCACGCTGGTTTGATCCAGCTGTACCGTTTGCGTAGCCTCTCGGCCGGTTTTTTTAAGCGCAAGCAGATCTGTTTTTCTGTTCAGTAGAACTGCACGAAATGCACTGAGCTGCGAGTTAGTCAGCTCACTCACAAGACACTGCTTTGCAGGCCTTACTCGGAAACATATCCTGTCGTCGGCTGGCCCGACAGTCGAGAAATAACACACTACCCAGATAATCCATTCTCGAAATTAATTGTGCAAACTGGAATGCGTGATCGCAATCACCGCGACACCGGCTGCAATCAACAGAACCTGTTTAATAGTCACTGCAAGCTCGACCCTCTTATGCAGCCCAGGGATTAAGTCCGCTACGGCAAT
>JAZGER010000087.1:0-2773 GCA_036478835.1 Gammaproteobacteria bacterium
TTGCATCGTGCAGAGGTCGCGATCTCTGTTATTTGATGGTTTTTAACGCTCCCGCTAGCGTATGATGAATTATGGATCAACATAGCTCACACCCTTATGAAACCCTGACGCCCGATCGAGTACTCAATTCCATCGAAGCCCTGGGGTACGAGATCAATGGTCATCTGCTGGCCCTGAATAGCTACGAAAATCGAGTCTACCAAATTGGCATCAATGAAAACGAATTTGTTATCGCCAAATTCTACCGGCCGGGTCGCTGGTCAAGAGAAACCATTCAGGAAGAACACGATTTTTCTCATGAGCTGGCACAGAACGAGCTACCTGTAATCGCCCCGTTTCGCGACAAGGATGGAAAAACATTACATTCCAGCGCAGATTTTCTGTTTTCTGTAAGCCCGCGCAGTGGCGGTCACTGGCCAGACTTAAATACGAAAGAACAACGTGAACAAATGGGGCGGCTACTAGGCCGCATCCACGCCATTGGCGCACTTCAACCATTTCAACACCGCCAAACATTCACGGTTGACAATGGCCGACGATCTCAACAATTTTTACTTGAAAATGCCATTATTCCCGATTATCTGAAGCCGGCATACAGCACATTAACCGAGGATTTGCTTGACGCAATAAACAATACATTTTCAGCCGTCTCTCCCTATCGACAGATTCGCCTGCACGGTGACTGCCACCCCGGCAATATACTCTGGTCCGCTGATCAGGGGCCGCGTTTTGTTGATCTGGATGACGCCAGTAACGGTCCAGCAATCCAGGATTTATGGATGCTACTATCAGGCGATGCAATGGAGATGCGGCAACAACTGGAAGACCTGCTGGCAGGTTACGAGACCTTTTATGACTTTGATTTTTCGACCATAACACTGATTGAGTCTCTGCGTACCTTACGCATTATGAATTACGCGGCCTGGCTAGCTCAACGCTGGGATGATCCGGCTTTTCAAATCGCCTTCCCCTGGTTTGAATCTTCACGTTACTGGGAAGAGCATATTCTTTCCTTGCGTGAACAGGCGGCTGAATTAAACTCACCCAGTTTGCTATAAAGCATGGGCATACTGCTCAGTGACAATTTCTCGCAAAGACAGTGCAATATAACGTGATACTTCGCCTGATACTTCTATTTGCTCTCTCTATGCTTTGTATTGCCTATAGCCTGACCCAGGGCAGTGTGACCATCCCCTTTTCTGAAATCATCTCGCCCGAGTCTGCTTTACATCAGCAAGTGGTATGGGAACTTCGGCTGCCTCGAATTATCAGTGCGTTTATTGTCGGCGGATCGCTTGCTATGTCGGGCGCTCTCATGCAGGTGTTACTTCGAAACCCCCTGGCTGACCCCTATATTTTGGGCGTCTCAGGTGGCGCAGCAGTCGGCGCACTAAGCGCCACTTTGCTGGGTATTTCAGGTGTTTTTTTACATAGTATGGCTTTCACGGGAGCAATGATAACAACCGCTCTCGTCTTCATGCTCGCCAGAGACCATGGCCGGTGGAACTCTACACGCTTACTGTTAACAGGCGTTGTTCTTGCTGCTGGCTGGGGTGCAATTATCAGCCTGCTGCTTAGTCTGAGCACTAATATGCAAATGCGAGGCATGATTTTCTGGCTTATGGGTGACTTTAGCCATGCCGAGTTTTCAGGTCTAACCAGCCTGCTTTTAATAACCGGCCTGCTGGTCAGCCTGTTTCTCAGCCGCTCGTTGAACCTGATGATTAGTGGCGACCGTCAGGCTGCCGCATTGGGTGTAGAAACACACCAGGTTCGCGTCATCATCTACATCACAGCCTCTCTGTTAACAGCTAGTGCAGTAACGTTAGCGGGCCCAATTGGATTTGTCGGTCTGATCATTCCACACTTACTCAGACTGTCAGGCTTTCGCGATCACCGCTACTTACTCCCTGGCTGCTTGCTGGCAGGCGGCAGTCTGCTAATGATTGCCGATACAATATCTCGCTCCCTTATTGCGCCAGCCCAGCTCCCAGTAGGCGTCATCACGGCATTAATTGGTGTCCCCTTATTCCTGTTGTTGCTGCACAAACAAATGCTCGACTCTCATGTCGCGACCTGACTCTCGCACAATTTACAGCACGCAATCACTTCAGCTAATCGCCGGGCAGCGCTTACTACTTAACGAAGTTAACATCAATATTTACCCGGGTGAGACCTGGTGTGTCCTTGGAAAAAATGGCAGCGGTAAAACAACGTTATTAACAACAATGGCAGGACTTCAGCCGCCTGCTTCAGGTCAAATTTTTCTAGGCAATAGAAACCTCGAGCATTCACATCGAAAAAACATAGCGAAGAAGTTGGGCATGTTATTTCAGGAATATCCGAACAGTTTCCCAGTCACTGTTTTCGAAAGCGTTATGGCTGGACGCTATCCACATATGAAACCCTGGCAACTTGAATCAGCAGTCGACCGGGAAAAAACACTAAGCGCACTGGCATTTGTTCAAATGACCTCATTCGCTCATCGCATGGTCAATACATTATCTGGCGGGGAAAAGCGCCGAGTTGCCCTTGCTACACTACTTGCACAGGATCCGGCCATTTATCTACTCGATGAACCAGCCAATCACCTCGATTTGCATTTCCAGGCGTCTCTGTTACCTAAGTTGTGTTCAATGCTTAAACAAAAAAATAAAACAGTTTTCATGTCCCTGCACGATATCAACCTTGCTACGCACCTCACAGATAAGTGCTTGTTGCTGATGGGAAATGGTGAATATCTTCACGGGGAAACTCGAGAGATCATCACCAG
>JAZGER010000088.1:0-13755 GCA_036478835.1 Gammaproteobacteria bacterium
ATTCTTTACACCACGGCACCGGCTGTGGGCGCTATGGCTCGCCTCAATTTAATGAACACCATTCAGGTTGGCGAAGTGGGTAGCTCAGACGGCAATCTACAATATGCTGATCGCCCCCAGTGGTTCAAGAACTGGGAAACAACGGGTTTATTAAAATTTGAAGACAAAAACAAAGATGGCCGCATTCAATATTACAACGATAAAAACGAAACCTTCAAGACCAAAGCCGATAGTTATGGATGGGAAGGGAATGAAATGACCAAGATTGATCGTGACATCATGGTCCTGGCAAATCCAGAAATTGCAAAATTACCTAACTGGGTCGTTGCCGTTGTCGTTGCCGGTGGCCTGGCTGCGGCTCTATCAACAGCCGCAGGCTTGTTACTTGCAATCGCATCATCCATTTCTCATGACCTGTTGAAAGGCATTTTCATGCCTGATATTTCTGAAAAGCGTGAACTGATGGCATCCCGTATTGCGATGGCCTGTGCAATCTTGCTTGCAGGTTATCTGGGGCTAAATCCGCCAGGATTTGCAGCGGGGACCGTAGCGCTTGCCTTTGGCCTGGCGGCATCATCACTCTTTCCCGCTTTAATGATGGGTATTTTCTCAAAGACTATGAACAAGGCAGGGGCTATTGCAGGAATGTTATCGGGAATTGGCGTCACATTATTCTACGTTTTTCAACATAAAGGCATTTTCTTTATTAAAGAATGGACGTATCTGGAAAGTCTCGGTACCCACTGGTTCCTGGGGATAGAACCCAATGCGTTTGGTGCCGTCGGTGCTGTGGTTAACTTTACAGTTGCCTACCTCGTTGCAAAAATGACCCAACCTGTACCTGATCACATCCAACACATGGTAGAACGGATTCGGGTCCCTGCAAACAATCTGGCAAACCAATAATTATTGTTGACTGGAAATAGCCCTTAGTGCATCAGCAACAACAGGACCCACAAAGCGCGAAACGTCACCGCCAAGCAAGGCAACCTCTTTAACCAGTGAGGAAGAAATAAAAGAAAACTCTTCCGCTGGCGTTAGAAACACAGATTCAACTTCTGGCGCAAGATGGCGATTCATACTTGCCAGTTGGAATTCGTATTCGAAATCAGACACTGCGCGCAAGCCTCGAATTAAAACACTGACATTTTCTGCACGCGCAAATTCAACCAGCAAATGATCAAAACCTTTAACCTTCACATTATCAATGTGTTTCAACACATCACTCGCTAATGCTATGCGCTGGTCCAGACCAAAAAGCGTTGACTTCGTATTCCCAGCAGCAACTGCAACAATAACTTCATCAAAAATGCGCGCAGCACGCTGGACTAAATCAACATGACCATTCGTTAATGGGTCAAAGGTACCTGGATATATTGCTTTGATAGGCATACTAATTAACTTCGTTATTTTTCATGGATATTAAAGCTAGCAATCAGTTGTTTATTAATCAAGCTATTTCCCAACTCCAGCTAAAACAAGGTTTTCAGTCAGATCGCCGTTCTACCTGACTAGCTAATCCCAACGCCTGTTCAACAACGTCTTTCTGCTGTTTCTGATGAACTTTCAAACTCCCCACGGCAGGCGATGCCGAAGCGGGCCTACTCACGCGCTCCAACCGCGCATACCCGCCTAATACACGCCTCAAATAGTGCTGCTGTGAAAACCATGCACCCTGGTTCATTGGCTCTTCCTGGCACCAGACAAAGTGGTCCGCTTCTATGTATTGTTTTAATAGTTTCTCGAGCTTCTTACCCGGAAAAGGATATGGTTGCTCAATGCGTAATATAGCCACATGCTCTAACCCATGATCTCTTCTAGCAGACAATAAATCATAAAAAATCTTGCCACTGCAGAAAATAATTCGCGTGATTTTTTCCTTGTCCAGATCATCAATTTCATCGATGACTGTTTGAAATTTTCCTGTGGTAAAGTCAGCTTTATAGCTGATAGCTGACGGATGGCGTAAAAGACTTTTTGGCGTCATAACGATGAGTGGCTTGCGATACTCGCGTAACATCTGACGCCTGAGCATATGAAAAACTTGCGCAGGTGTTGTTGGAATACAGACCTGTATATTAAACTGAGCACAGAGTTGCAGATAGCGCTCGAGACGCGCTGATGAATGTTCAGGCCCCATCCCTTCAAAGCCATGTGGCAGAAACATAGTTAATCCTGATAACCGCCCCCATTTTTGCTCTCCAGATGAAATGAACTGATCGATAACAACCTGGGCACCATTGGCAAAATCGCCAAACTGGGCTTCCCAGATAACCAGTGTATCCGGTTCCGTTGTTGCATACCCATACTCGAATGCAAGAACAGCCTCTTCTGATAGCAAGGTATTAACTAATGTGCATTGAGATTTTCCATCGGAAATGGTTTTCAACGGTGCGTACATGCGACCATCATCCAGATTATGAATAACTGCATGCCGGTGAAAAAATGTTCCTCGCTCAGAGTCCTGTCCGGAAAGGCGAACAGGAAATCCCTGCCTTAATAGAGAGCCATAGGCCAGCAATTCCGCAAAACCCCAGTCAATCGCACGCTCTCCCTGCGCCATTTCTGCCCGCGCATCAATTACCCGTTGCACTCTTGCGTGCGGCGTGAAGCCCTCCGGTAACGTTGCCAGGTGAGTACCCATACCGATAAACTCTTCGGCGGATATCGTAGTATCAATGACTTGATCCCAATTCCCATCCGCAAATCTTGCCCAATTAACGGGATGTATTTTTTCTACCTGCTGACTATCCAGTAAATGAGGCACAACCGGGATGCCATCTTCAAGACGTTTGCGACTCGCCTGAATCATGTCGTCTATCTTGTGCGTCGAGATAGTATTCTCTTCAACCAATTGCTTTGCATACAGCTCTCGCGTCGTTCGCAGTGCGCGAATCAGCTTATACATCCGCGGTTGCGTAGCGGCAGGTTCATCGGCCTCATTATGCCCATGACGGCGGTAGCAAACCAGATCAATGATGACATCTTTATGGAATTTCATTCGATAATCCAGAGCAACTTGCGTAATAAAAACAACAGCCTCAGGGTCATCGGCATTAACATGAAAAATCGGCGCATCAACCATTTTTGCGACATCTGTACAATAATGTGTTGAACGCGCATCACGCCTGGTACTGGTGGTAAAACCAATCTGGTTATTAATAACAATACGCACCGTCCCCCGGGTTTTGAACCCCCGGGTTCCTGACATATTCAGCGTTTCCATAACCACGCCCTGGCCGGCAAAAGCAGCATCGCCGTGAATAACCACGGGTAAAACACGGTCTCCTGGAGAATCCTTGTAATGTTCCTGCCTCGCTCTTACTGAGCCAAGAACGACTGGCCCTACGATTTCCAGATGAGAGGGGTTAAATGCAAGCGCAACATGAATGGGGCCACCTGAAGTAATCAGGTCCGAGGAATACCCCATGTGGTATTTCACATCCCCTGTCCTGTCCCCATTGTCCTGCAGTCCTTCAAATTCCTTGAATAACATGGCTGGTGACTTACCGAGTATATTGACCAGAGTATTCAAACGGCCGCGATGGGCCATGCCAATCACGACTTCACGCACGCCCGCATCCCCTGCTGCCTGAATAAGCTCATCAAGAAGAGGAATAAGACTTTCAGCCCCCTCAAGCGAAAAGCGTTTTTGACCCACGTATTTTGTATGCAGGTAACGCTCAAGGATTTCTGCATCCGTTAGACGGTCCAGGATATACCGGCGCTGCCGCTCACTGAATTCAGGATTGGCCCAGACACTTTCCAGCCGTTGCTGAATCCAGCGCTTTTCTTCCGTATTTGGAAGATGCATATACTCTGTTCCAATAGCGTCACAGTAGGTCTCCTGCAACTGCTCGAATATCTGACCTAATGTCAGTTCACTCGATGCGGTCAATGAGCCGGTGTTAAAAACAGTGTCCAGATCGGTCTCCGCCAGTTCGTGATACTGCAGAGTTAACTCCGGTAATATAGTTTCACTATCTGGCCCCAGTGGATTTACTCGCGCCTGTAAATGCCCAAGAAAACGGTAGGCATTAATAAGCTGCAGGACACGAACCTGCTTATGGTCATGCGCTGAACGACTGTTTTCTGCGGCATCAGGCGTACTGCGAAGCAGCGGTCGGGAACCACGCCGTCTGAAAAATTCCCGTACCTGAGAGTGCATCACTTCATCCTGCGTTTTATTGACAGCAGGCAGCGCCGCGAAATACTCACGCCATTTGACCGGAATGCTTTCTGAGTCTTGCAGATAAGCCTCGTAGAGCGCCTCAAGATAGAGCGCATTACCACCATCAAGCATGGATTCACTTAACTGCCGTTTCCAGGAACCTCCAGACGCAGGACGTTTGTTATCTGCCATGCAACATCTCCACCTGAAAAGCGCCACAAGGATTCATATTTTATTTCCTGTATTCATTCAAAATGTATCGACAACAATCGGTCTGGCTAGAGGATTACTCCACCAAGTGAAGTCATTAATATAGAATAACGTGTATATTATCAACAAAATGTTGAATGATAGGTAAATCCATGCCGATAACGTTCAATAATACTGGTTTACACTGCCAATGCTCATAGGAAATACGAGTAAATATGCTCAAACGACAAGCTCAGCCGCGTTTTCTTGATTTACGGAAAATAAAATTACCGCTGCCCGGAGTCGTTTCAATTTTACATCGTATATCAGGCGTAATGATGGTTGCTGCCATCCCCTTTTGTATCTACCTACTGGAGCAGTCACTTCAAGACCAGGAAGGCTATGCGCGTACCGTCAGCCTCACAGATAACATGACATTCAAATTGGTCGCTATCATCCTGCTCTGGTCACTCTCACACCACCTGTTTTCCGGTATCCGTTTTTTGTTACTGGATGTTGACGTGGGCATAGAGCGCTCACAGGCAAGAAACTCCAGCAAGGCTGTCTTCCTGGCATCCGTCCTATCCACATTAATCTTTACAGGGGTGATCTGGTGAGTAAGCAGCTAGGGGGACTTAATGCCTGGTTGATACAACGAGCAAGCGCTGTTTATATCGCTGTATTTATTCTCTGCTGGGGTTTTGCCACCCTGCTGTGGGATTATGCTGGCAGTTACAGGCAATGGCACGCGCTATGGTCCTCTCCTTTCGTTAATCTAGCAACGCTGCTGTTCTTTGTCGCTCTACTGCTGCACGCCTGGGTGGGTATACGCGATGTCATACTGGATTACATTAAACCATTTGCCATTCGCCTTTCAGCGCTAATGCTTCTTGCCACTGCACTCATAATTTGCGGATTATGGGTGCTGCGTGTCCTGTTTAACGCACTTTGATTTACTAAAGGAATAACATAAATATGCCCACCCCAGTTAGCCAATTTGATGCTCTGGTTATTGGTGCCGGCGGCGGCGGCATGCGTGCCGC
Organism: Gammaproteobacteria bacterium; assembly: GCA_036478835.1. Classification (GTDB taxonomy): domain Bacteria; phylum Pseudomonadota; class Gammaproteobacteria; order DSM-19610; family DSM-19610; genus JAZGER01. The sequence continues at coordinate 5,404 of JAZGER010000088.1, forward strand.
CCTGCAACTCGCGCGAGGCGATGCCAAGGTAGCTGTCGTTTCAAAAGTATTTCCAACCCGCTCCCACACCGTGGCAGCACAAGGTGGCATTAACGCTGCGCTGGCCAATGTATTGCCAGATGACTGGCACTGGCATATGTTCGATACGATTAAAGGCAGTGATTATCTAGGTGACCAGGATGCGATCGAACACATGTGTCGCGTAGCACCTCAGGTTGTCTATGAACTGGAACATACGGGCGTCCCTTTCTCACGCCTCGAAAATGGAAGAATTTATCAACGCAAGTTTGGAGGGCAGAGTCAGAATTTCGGTGGTGAACAGGCCGCTCGCACCTGTGCCGCTGCTGATCGTACAGGTCATGCGATTGTCCATACCCTCTATCAGCAAAACCTGCAGGCCCAGACACATTTTTTTGACGAATACTTTGTGACAGATCTGATCAAAAATGAACAGGGTCATATCCTCGGCGCTCTGATTCTTTGTATCGAAACGGGCGAAACCCGCATCATTCATGCTAAAACCACCCTGCTAGCAACGGGGGGTGCAGGCCAGATATTCAGAACCAATACCAATGCACTTATCAATACAGGCGACGGTGTTGCCATGGCATTACGCGCAGGCATCCCTGCCGAAGATATGGAGTTTTTTCAATTCCATCCTACTGGGATTGCAGGCAAAGGCATGCTGCTCACTGAAGCCGCGCGTGGTGAAGGGGGTTACCTGGTCAACGCTGAGAATGAACGTTTCATGGAACGTTATGCCCCGAATGCCAAAGACCTTGCCAGTCGTGACGTCGTCAGCCGGGCTATCTACACCGAAATAAAGGAAGGTCACGGCGCGGGTCCCAACAAGGACTATGTTTATCTCAAGCTTAATCACATGAGTGACATCGTTAAAAAACGACTACCCGCTATTCGCAGTTTATGTCTTTCATTTACCGGGCTGGATCCGGCTGAAGAGCCTGTTCCTGTCTCACCAACAGCACACTACATGATGGGGGGCATCCCAACTGATCGTTTTGGACAGGTAGTTACCCCATTTGGCAATGGGCCAGAGGTGCCTGTTCCAGGCCTTTATGCTGCCGGAGAATGTGCCTGTGTTTCTGTACACGGTGGCAATCGACTTGGCGGTAATTCACTACTGGATATCCTGGTATTTGGTCGGGAGGCGGCAAACAACATGCTCTCAGCGATCCAGGAAACGTCAGCTCACCTCCCACTCAAAGAGTGCGATACAGAGAAAGCGATAGCCAGGCTTGAACGCTGGGATAAAACCGGTGAAGGTGAATCGATTGACGGTCTAAAGGCCGAGCTGCAAGCCGACATGGAAACCTATTGCGGTGTTTATCGTGACGAAAAAACACTCGCAACCGGTGTTGAGAAAATACAGGCGCTAGCTAAACGACTGCCGGATGCCCGACTTTCAGACCATAGCAAAGTCTTTAATACTGCACGTATAGAGGCACTGGAACTTGAAAACCTGATGGATGTCGCTCTCGCCACTATTGTATCGGCTCATGCCAGAAAGGAAAGCCGGGGCGCGCATTCCCGTGTCGACTACCCCGAGCGTGATGACGCTGCCTGGATGAAACACACGCTGTACTTCAGTGAAGATCACCGACTGGATTATAAACCGGTTCGGACTAAACCACTGTCTGTAAAAACTTTCCCACCCAAGCCTCGCGTTTACTAGGATAATAATAGATGAAGTTCCTTATCCAGCGATATAACCCTGAAACTGATCGCAAACCTTACATGCAATCCTACGAGCTTTTTGTAAAACCCGGCATGATGCTGCTTGATGCGTTGCTTGAACTTAAAACTGAAGACTCAACACTCACCTTCAGGCGTTCCTGCGGTGAAGGCGTCTGCGGTTCAGATGGCATGAACATCAACGGTAAAAATGGCCTTGCCTGTCTGACACCTGTCGACGAATTAAAACAGCCTATCGAAGTACGTTCTCTACCCGGGCAACCGATCATCCGTGATCTTGTCATCAACCAGGAACCTTTTTTCAGGCAATACAAGGCGGCAAAACCCTGGCTTGTCACCCACGACCGAGCACCTGATAAAGAGCGCTTACAAAGCCCGAAAGACAGAGACCGCCTGGATGGCTTATATGAATGCATACTCTGCGCCTGTTGTTCATCCGCCTGCCCTTCCTTTTGGTGGAACCCGGATAAGTTCCTCGGCCCTGCCGCCTTATTACAGGCTAGCCGATTCATCGAAGACAGTCGCGATCAGGACACCGAACGGCGTCTTATGGAGCTCGATGACGCGTATAAACTGTATCGCTGTCACAGCATCATGAATTGCGTCGACGTTTGTCCAAAAGAGCTAAACCCAACCAGGGCCATCGGCAACATACGTAAACGCATGCTGCAGGACGGGATATGACAAGTGGAAGAAGCTGAGAGAATATCGCGTATCCGTTGGGCCTGTCGCAGAGGCATCCGTGAACTTGATCTCTGGTTTCTGGGCTATCTGAAAAATAATTACCCTACTGCGTCAGAAAATGAAAAACAAACCTTTGAGCAGCTGCTCCAATTTCCAGATCAGGAATTATTCGACTGGTTTATGGAAAAATCACAGCCTGTTGAAAAATCACTTGTTGAAATAATCGGTGTCATCCGAAAATCGGCTAACTAACTACCCTCAAATGAGACCTTTGCACGATGCCAGTGTAAGAAAATATGGTTTTATCCAGATAATATACTCAACCTTTTAGCCAGCAGGAAACAATTGCTTCACACACGCTACCGCTCGATCAATCGCTTTTAATGATGCTGGTCTTTTTTCGGCTAATTGATCACCCAGCCAAATGGCATGGCCATCTTCAATCAGGCGATGGTGGACAAGCTGAATATCCCGGCTTGCCCGTTGCGGTGCGTAAGCCATAGCAAAACGATAGAAACTGCCTGTTAATCGGAAATCATTTTTGCCAGATGCAGCAGAATAGTGCTGCATGGCATTACGCCCTACGCCCAGATCAAACATATGCACTGGCTTCCCAGTTGCGCAGGCTTCTGTCAGCATGGAAACACTATCAGCAGTGACAACTAGCTCATCGGCAAGCGCAAGATAAGCAAAATAGGGGTTGTTATCACCCTCTTTTTGCCAACGATAGATATGCTTTGGAACACTGATTTGTGTTTCCAGCGCTTGCGCTACAACCTCAGATGTCCTGGCACTCGTTGTAATCAGCAGACTCGCGCCTTTTTTTTCAGCCAACTCGTTACACTGCTGGGCCAGTCGCCTGGCTGCAAACTTCCCAAGAGTATAGGGCCCACTATTCCCTCCAACGATCACGGCGATATATGGCCCAGGAAGTACGCTGACTTCATCAGAAAATAGTTGTGCAGCCTCATCCAGGCGTTGCTTTGTTACTCGATGCAACGTTGTCGTATTTTGCAAAATATTCACTCTTTCAGGTAATCGATACTGTGGAGTGGTAATAATCAAATCAAAATAATCAGAACGCGCCCAGGGCCGACCAATATGGACTATTTTACTACGCCCTCCTGACTGAGCCTTTATCCAGCGACAAACGGGCTCATTCCGCATACCGGCTGATATCAGCAAATCTGGCCAGGGTTGAGTGAGCGACGACGAACCCTGTAAATCAATGCCCGATAAATCACTGCCACGAAAAATATTCGTCCGCCAGGCTTTTGGCTTATGCTTAATTTCCTTAATCTGGAATGGCCACCCTAATGCTTCGGCGAGTGCCAGAATTTGCGCTCGCTCACCCGCTCGATAGGCTGTGACCACCCAGACATCAGGTATCACATTCAACCCCAGCGACCCATTTCAAGCCCTTTGAAAAAAATGTATTCAATTTTGCCTTACCTGTAATTGACTAAACAGACCATATCACGCTTGATCCCGAACCATTAAGAATGAGCAAATATACCGTAGCCGACACAGCAAACTCCAAGTACAATCCAACCATTGAATCTAACGACTTGAGCTGATCGACGCAAGCTGCGTCTAAAATCACCTCAAATGGAAACTGGTATGCCCGATTACGATACATTTCTGCAACGCATTTATGAAATTCTGCAACCCTTTGCTCGCCAGGGCATCATCCTCAATGAAGACAGCGAACTGGTCGCCGAGCTGGGGCTGACATCGCTGCAAGTTATGGAGCTGATCGAAAAGATTGAGGATCATTTCGACATATCGATACCGCTGAACATCCTGCCCGATATTCGCACCATTCGAGACCTTGCCCAGAAACTTGAACAAATTATCGTCTGAATGCTATGAGTCTGTTTGAAAAGTTCACCCCTCTGATTAATATCCGTGCCGAGCTTAATGAACTGGGCGTCATGCCATTTGGCGCTGTCACCGAGAAGCTCCTTTCTCCTACCGAAGGTATTGTCGAAGGCAAGCAGGTGATTCTTGCCGGCACGAATAACTATCTCGGGCTAACCTTTGAGCCAGAATGTATTGAAGCAGCAAAAACCGCACTGGAAGAACAGGGAACAGGCACCACAGGCTCCCGTATGGCCAATGGCACCTTTACCGAGCATATGCTGTTAGAAAAAGAACTCGCGGAATATTTTGACCGCAAACATGCGATCGTCTTTTCAACCGGCTACAACGCCACTATGGGTATGGCTGCAACGATAGCAGGCCCCGGTGATACGATACTGCTCGATGCCGATAGTCATGCCAGCCTTTATGATGGTGTTATGCTCGGTGGCGCAGATGTGATTCGCTTCCGCCACAACGACCCTGCTGACCTTGAGAAACGATTACGACGTCTCAAAGAAAAAACCAGCAATACACTGATTATTGTCGAAGGTATTTATAGCATGGTTGGCGACCAGTCACCGCTCGCAGAAATTGCTGCTATCAAACGGCAATATGGGGGCATGTTACTCGTCGATGAAGCACACTCTCTTGGTATGCTCGGCGAGCATGGCAGAGGCGTTGCGGAAGCGGCCGGCGTGGAAGAGGATGTCGACTTTATCGTGGGAACTTTCAGCAAAAGTCTCGGGGCAACTGGCGGCTATTGTGTCAGCAACCACCCAGAACTTGAAGCCATTCGTTTTGCCGTTCGCGCGTATATTTTTACAGCATCGCCCTCACCATCAATCATTGCCTCTACCCGCGCAGCACTCAAGCTGATGCAGGAACGCCCGCATCTTCGAACCCAACTCTGGGATAACGCGCAACAGCTACATGATGGCCTGATCAATCTGGGGCTGATAGTCAGCCCACAGGTCAGCCCGGTGATAGCCGTCACCATAAAAGACCGTAATCAGGCAATCGTCGCCTGGCAACAACTACTCAACACAGGTGTTTACGTCAATCTGGTCATGCCGCCGGCTTCCCCGACCGATGACAGTCTGCTGCGTTGCAGTGTCAGCGCCGCGCACAGCACTCAGCAAATTGACAAAATCATTAACGCCTTTTCTCAATTATCTATCACTGACAACGAAGACCGCTGATATGGACAAACTCAGAATCACTGGCTGCGGGCCGATCTCTGGCGACGTCGCTATATCGGGTGCAAAGAATGCGGCTTTACCCATACTGGCTGCCACTTTACTCTGCCCCGAACCGGTGAGTCTGTATAACCTGCCTCACCTGCGCGACATTACCACAACGCTACAATTACTTGGCCAGTTAGGTACAGCCATCGAGCTGCAGGACGACACGGGATTAATTGCAGATGCCAGCGCCATCCAGTCAGTTTGCGCACCTTACGAACTGGTTAAAACCATGCGCGCATCGATTCTTGTGTTAGGCCCCTTACTGGCTCGCTTTGGTGAAGCAGAAGTTTCTTTGCCTGGCGGCTGCGCCATAGGCTCAAGACCCGTGAACTTGCATATCCAGGGCTTAATTGCGATGGGTGCTGAAATCAACATCACTGATGGCTACATCCGCGCGAAAGCAAAACGACTGCAGGGTACGCGCATCTTTCTGGAAGTTGTATCAGTGACAGGCACTGAAAATTTGATGATGGCAGCAACACTCGCGAATGGAACCACGGTCCTTGAAAATGCTGCCCGTGAGCCTGAAGTCGTTGACCTGGCAATTTTTCTGAATGCTATGGGTGCAAAGGTTTCAGGCGCTGGAACCGACACGATTACCGTAGAGGGCGTTGAAAGTTTACATACTGCAAAGCATCACATTGTACCTGACCGCATTGAGACAGGCACTTTTCTGGTCGCTGCCGCAGCGACCGGAGGAAAGGTTCGCACAACTAAAACTCGCGCTGATCTTCTTGATGTCGTACTTGAAAAGCTCAAGGAAGCCGGCGCCTCGGTTAGCAGTGGAGATGACTGGATCGAGCTGGATATGAAAGGCAGGCGACCGGCTGCTGTTAATATAACAACGGCACCCTACCCTGCTTTTCCAACCGACATGCAGGCGCAATTTGTCACCTTAAATGGACTGGCTAATGGCACGGCGACTGTGCGAGAAACAATTTTTGAAAACCGTTTTATGCATGTGCAGGAATTACAACGCATGGGAGCGAATATCGAGCTTCAGGGAAACACAGCCATTGTAAGAGGCGTCGAGCAATATACAGGTGCGCCCGTCATGGCAACCGACCTGCGCGCCTCCGCCTGCCTGGTCATTGCTGCGCTTGCTGCAAAAGGCGACACGATGATTGATCGGATTTATCACCTTGATCGTGGCTATGAATGCATTGAAGAAAAACTCTCCAGGCTTGGCGCGTCGATTCAGCGAGTACAGAGTTAGGGGTATAAAATTTATTGCCACGGAAAACACTAAAAGCACGGAAATTAATAATGGTGAGGCCTTTGTACGAGGCATCCACAGTGACTAAAACCACCAGGATCGCCAAGACTATTTTTGTCGATTACAAGATGAATCCTGGAAAATCCGTAGAATATATTTTTCCGTGGCGCATATAAATAATGCAATCAGCTCCTCAAACTACAAAAACTGATGTCCTCATTATTGGTGCCAGCGCATCAGGATTAATGTGCGCAATAGAAGCAGGCAAACGCGGTCGCAAGGTGATTATCCTGGACCACGCAAACAAAGCTGGTAAAAAGATCCTTATGTCGGGAGGCGGTCGCTGCAACTTCACTAATCTGGACATTAATTCGGATAATTTTATTTCTCATAACCCCCATTTCTGTAAATCAGCGCTTAGCCGTTTTACACAATGGAATTTTATTGCGATGGTGAACGACCATCAGATCCCCTACCATGAACGAGACCTTGGGAAATTATTTTGCGATGACAGTGCAAAAGATATCCTCAACATGCTGCTGGAAGAGTGCAGGAAAATTAAAGCGCACATAAACCTTAATTGCAGCATCAAAGAAATTAAAAAAACAAAAAATAATACCTTTATCTGCAAGACATCATCGGGTGGTTTCCAGACGCCTTCAGTTGTCATTGCTACCGGTGGTTTGTCTATTCCAAAAATGTGCGCCAGCCCGTTTGGATATAAAATAGCTGAACAATTTGGCCATCATATCTGGCCGACTCAAGCTGGACTCGTGCCTTTCACCTTGCAACCCGGAGATAAAGCCCAACTAGAAAAATTGTCGGGTATAGCGATAGAAAGCCTCGTTAGCAACACACGGGAAAACTTCGAAGAAAATATTTTATTCACCCACCGGGGACTCAGTGGCCCTGCGATATTACAAATATCCTCCTACTGGAAAGCCGGAGAAGCGATCACCGTTAATTTATTGCCCAAGGTAGATGTTATTCGCTTATTGCGCACCCGCCAGAAAGATAAGCCCAATATGAAATTAAAAACAGTACTTTCAGAAAAACTCCCAAAACGTCTGGTTCTATCCCTATTTGACGAAGCAATACTCGATAAACCTATTCAAGAACTCTCTCAAACCCAATTCGAAATAATGGGCAAACAACTGCAGCAGTGGGAAATAAAACCAGGGGGAACCGAAGGCTATAGAACGGCGGAAGTTACTCTCGGAGGCGTTGATTGCAACGAGCTATCCTCTAAAACACTCGAATCCAGCAAGGTACCCGGCCTTTACTTTATTGGAGAGATCGTTGATGTTACTGGCTGGCTCGGTGGCTATAATTTCCAATGGGCCTGGTCGTCCGGCTGGTGTGCCGGACAGGTGGTTTAAGCATTATTCAAGATGCGGGAATTTTCTTTTAATCCAGGCTTACACTATTGGGAAATAGTCGATATAACCAGGTTGGTTAGGTGGGGACGGGGCGGGCTATTCGAGACGGCAAACGCGGGCATATTGACCAGGATATTCCGCCGATTCTGCAAAGGTTGAATCTGGATGTCGGTGAATGGTTAAAACAACACCATCAGCTTGAAAGCTACTACCCGGTTTTCATGGGGCACTGGAAGCAGCTCGACGCTGTCTG
>JAZGER010000089.1:0-3419 GCA_036478835.1 Gammaproteobacteria bacterium
CCACCTGATAATAACGCCCCATTGTCCCCTACAGTAGTCTCAAACTTATTGGGGAGCTGGTTAATAAAATCAATGGCATGCGCTGATGTTGTCGCTTGAATCATTTTCTCTATTAGCCTATCAGTAGCAGTTAAACCAATGGCCAGGTTGTTACTGACGGTATCGTTAAACAGAATAATATCCTGACTTACAACGGCAAACTGTTTTCTCAAGTCTTCCAGTTGATAGTGATCCAGACTAAGCCCGTCGAGTAATATTTCTCCGCTATCCGGAGAATAAAAACGCTCCAACAGTTGAACTAGTGTCGACTTCCCACTACCAGAACGTCCTACAATCGCTATACTTTCCCCCGGTTGAATATCAAGGGAAAGGTCTACCAGCGCATGCCTATCACCCTGACCATATTTAAACGAAACATGATTAAAAGTAATGCTGCCTTTGCTTCGTTTAATCCGTTCCTTACCCGTATCTGCTTCGGGTATTTCATCAATAAGTGAAAACACACTGCCCGCAGCAGCTATGCCTTTTTGCAAGGGGACATTGATATTAGTCAAGCGCTTCATCGGTTGCATCAAAAGCATCATCGCCGTCATGAAAGAAACAAACTCGCCCACGCTGATATGAGAAATATAGTGTTCGCTGGATGCAAGATAAATAACTAACGCCAGGGTGCAGGCAGCAATAAACTGTACCAATGGGGTGCTGATATTATTGATTAACGACATTTTCAGATGATGTGCCCTGTTCATTTCATTGACTTCCTGGAAATGGTTTTTTTGTTGCCTCTGAGCACTGTATGACTTAATCAGTCGAAGACCAGACAGGGTTTCTTCAACACGCTGGGTCAGGCTACCCATTGAAGCTTGTATTCTTCGACTGCTTTCTCGAAATCGTTTGCTTGCATAGCTAATCACTAACGCGATGACCGGCCCCATAATGAGGAACAGCAACGTCAGCGGCACGCTCACCCAAAGCATGAAAACTAACAGAAACAGTAACGTGAGGCTGTCTCGGATAATAATCGTCATGACATTCGTTGTCGCTTCCGCAATCTGCTCAACATCGTAGGTGAAAAGGGAGAGTAATTTCCCGCCTGAATTGTGATCAAGATACTGGCTGGGAAGCGCTAATAGAGAAGCGTACATGTCCTGGCGTAAGTGCTTTATGATATTTCGGCCTATCCAGGACATTCCGTATCGGGAAATAAACCCCGTTACTCCTCTAAACAGGAACAGTGCAATCAAGGCAAGAGGTACCATGCGAATCGTGTCGGGGTCTTTTTCAACAAAATTCCCGTCTAGCATAGGTTTCATTAAAGCAGCAAAACCTGTGTCTGTCGCTGCAAATACAATCATGGAGATAATAATTAAAAAAAACAGCTTCCAGTAAGGTAGCGCATAACTCAATAAGCGTTTATAAATCGCCCAACCGCTTGTCTCAAACTGCTTCACTCGTCGGTCAAGTCTCTCTGGTTCGTCGCTAATGACATTTGCACTAAGCCCAATTGAGCTGTGGCATCCATTGCACGAATGACTGTTTCATACGGTGTCTTTCGATCCGCTCTGATTGTGACGGGAATATCCGTATCGATTGCCGATTGATCGGGAGACAGGTAATTTGTAATGGCTTTGGTTAGTGTTTCAAACTCTGAATTTACCAATTGTTGATCACCAATAAAATAGCGCCCATCTGAATCAATGATGATATCCAGACGTTTAATGTCGTCAGTAACAACGCTTTCAGTCCCGGCTTCAGGCAAATCTATCCTGATTTCTGACTCTTTCTGGAATGTAGTAGAAACCATAAAAAAGATGAGCAAGATAAAGACCACATCAATTAATGGCGTTAAATTAACTTCAGGATCTTCAGAGGACTGACTGCTTTGCAACTTCATAACTGGTCTTCCATGCGACCCTCTTCTGCTCTTTGCCCCTGTAAAACCTCTACCATTCTCAGCGCCTGTTTTTCCATACGCAGGACCAGCATGGCAACTTTACCACGGAAGAAACGGTAAAACATTAAGCTCGGAATTGCGACGACCATACCCGCAGCAGTCGTAATTAGTGCTTCTGAAATACCACCTGCCATGGTAGCCGGATTGCCGACTCCTGCCGTTGTAATAGAAGAGAACACTTTAATCATGCCGATAACTGTTCCCAGAAGGCCCAGCAGAGGCGCAATTGCAGCAATAGTCCCCAGCGTATTGAGATAGCGCTCAAGTTCATGAACCACATGCCTGCCAGTATCTTCAATGGATTCTTTCATAATATTTCGGCTAGCATTTCGGTTCATCAAGCCTGCAGCAAGAATTCGCCCAAGAGGAGATTCAGCTCGTAGCGTTCTAAGGCGTTCGATATCCAGTTGACGATCTTTCGCCCAATCCCAAACTTGCACGACAAGATCTTTGGGTAGCACGCGAGTTACACGCAGCGACCATAAACGTTCGGCAATAATTGCCAGCGCAATTATTGAACACAGGATAATTGGCGTCATCAGCCAGCCGCCAGCCGTCACTAATTCAAACACTTTTCTTCTTCCTTTCTAGCTTCGAGTTTCTAGTGGAACCCTGTTAATCATACGTTATTTTTCATCAGGAAACAGCTTCAAATCTTTCATTTTAAGACTGTTTGCCAATAGCGTTTGTGCGTCTTTCGGTAAGTATCGATGCTGTACCCTGCTGCATTTTTTCTAGACTTCACAAAGAGAGCGCCGTCTATGCCCGTAACAAAGATATCTGTTTCTAACTGACGGTACTTATCCACAACCAGAGGGTGAGGAAAGCCATAGCGATTCTTATACCCAGCCGGAATCAATACAGTCTCAGGGCTGATATGTTGTAAGAAAGTGAATCGAGACGATGTTTTGCTTCCATGATGTGGTGCTACCAATACATCTGAGTCTAAATTATCACTGAATTTGTTCACCAGATAATGCTCTATTGGCCATTCGATATCACCTGGAACTAGCACACTACTGCCTGAAAGATCGGTTATCTGGAGCACGCAAGAGCCATTATTTCCTGGCTGTTGAGTTGTTGGAGATAAGATTCGAAACGCCACTTGATCCCAACGCCATGATGCATTTTTGTGGCAATGGCGACTTTTTGCCCAGCGTATTTTTTCTGGCTCGCCCGCCAGTACGTTATCTACATGAATAGCGCGGAAGATAGCCTCTGCACCTCCTGCATGATCAGTATCACTATGACTTATCATTAATTTATCTATTCGATGAATCCCCGATTTTGCCAGAAAGGGTAAAACGACACTATCTCCCGTATTGTACCCCGATGGAAAGCCTGGTCCGGCATCATAGATAAGCACATGGTTTTGAGTCTGTACGACAATTGATAGCCCCTGCCCAACATCGAGAACTGTCATCCATAACTCGCCCGCATCAGGCCGTTCAGCTTTCCAGAATGG
>JAZGER010000090.1:0-6966 GCA_036478835.1 Gammaproteobacteria bacterium
TTTAATAAATCATAGCCACTCGCAGCAACCATGACTGGCATTGCCAGTAAAAACGAAAACTCTGCAGCAGCCTTTCGACTCAAACCGACAAGTAAGGCACCAATGATTGTCGAACCGGCTCTACTCGTGCCTGGCACCAGAGCGAATACCTGAGCAATACCAATCCACATTGCTTGCCTGTAATTGATATCTTCAACCTGGTTAACATGTGCTTCAGATTCTTTATAGAAATATTCGAGAATTAAAAATACGATACCACCCACAATAAACATAATGGCAACATTTTCAACAGAAAATAATGCTTTGATCTGGTCGCTAAAGGCAAAACCAATAGCGCCAATTGGAATAAAGGCAATCGCAACCTTAACCCAGAGGTCAAGATACCTGAATGTGAATTTTTCTCTATAATTGGCTACGACAGCAAGAATAGCCGCTAACTGAATAATCACCTCAAATGCTGCATTCGCCTGTGTCTGTTCCAGACCTAGCCACTCACTCGCAACAATTAAATGGCCCGTTGAAGAGATAGGTAAAAACTCAGTTATTCCCTCGATAATACCCAGGATAACTGCTTGAAATATTTCCATAAAATTCCAGTATCAGTTGACTAAAAAACCGTGAAGAAGACGTTACAACTATCATTAAATCGAACACTGATGACGCATCATAATTATCGATCAATGCCCGTGTTTCTTGAGAAATAGAGTAATAATTACTGCTTGTTCATTCCCGCAGCTTCTTTCATTGCATGATAAATTACGTTTTGTTCGATAACACCACTCAGTAAGTAAGCGCCAGGCCCATCTGCGTAAATAGCAACATCCTCACCGCTGTGGGTTGCCGCATTCAGTGGAATGAGCGCTTCCTGATGAAAACCTTCATCGCGTGTGTTGACCTTATCCAGGTAAGTTACACGCCCTGCCTTGATTTCTGATGTATATCGAGTATCGCCACCTCTGTCCAACGTTGCAAACCCACGCCCATTCGTATAACTCAGTGTTGCATAGGCATGCCCATTGGCATCAAGAGCAGGTTTGCTTGACGGGTCACCGTTCCGTTTATTCTCCACCACTTTTCCAAGAATTGGGTTGCCGCGTGTTGGGTAACCGGCAATGGAAAGAGCATGACTATGGTCCGCCGTTACGATAATAAGTGTATCCTGGCGGTCTGTAAGATCTCTGGCAACTTTGACTGCCTTTGATAATTCGATCGTTTCCGTTAACGCACGGAAAGCATTATTTGCATGATGTCCATGATCAATACGCCCCGCCTCGACCATCAGAAAATACCCTTTTGGGTTTTTTCCCAGTATCTGTATAGACTTCTTAGTCATCTCTGTCAGTGATGGCTCACCGCTCCCGTTTTCTTCACGATCAGATTCATATTGCATATGAGACGGATTAAAGAGCCCTAACAAATGCCCGGTTGATTCTGGTTTGATAGCAGCGAGCTGCTTTTTATTCCAGACGTAAGCTGATTGCCTGTAATTCTTCAGCCATTCTTTCGTAAGATCCCTGTTATCCTTTCTACGGCCTGCCTGGCCTTTCTTTTCTCTCTCTACCTGTGGCAGGAAATGCCGCCTTCCACCCCCTAAGGCAACATCCAGACCATCGCCAAACGGAAATTCTATGAGCTGTCTGGCAATATCATGGCACCCTTCTCCGCTGGCTTTTTTTGACAAACCAGAATCGTCTTCCCACTGACGCTCAGAAACATGCGCATACGTTGCAGCCGGTGTCGCATGAGTCAATCGTGCCGTCGTCACGATACCCGTTGACTTCCCCAGGGTCTCAAACTCTTCAAGCAACGTCGGTAAAATATTTGTTTCAGTCCCCCTGCACTCTCCACGTCGTGAATTCTCGCTAATCGACAACATGCCTGCACGTGTTTTAACCCCTGTCATAATTGCTGTCATCGTACCAGCTGAATCGGGTATTTGTTGATCTGTGTTATACGTTTTGGACAGCGCTAGATAGGGGAATCGCTCAAAGCTCAGAAAATTCTCTTCGCCACTGGCATTTCTTTGTTGCCCCTCAAGAATTCGAGCAGCGGTTACGGTGGACACACCCAGACCATCACCAACAAACAGGATAATATTTTTCGCGGTCTTTCGATTGGCAAATAAACGCTTTGCCTCAATAATTTTATGCTGCCCCGCTTTAAACCATTCAGACGAGCTATCAGCAGGGGTTGCAACGGAAATAGCCCACCCTGCACAAAGAGTAATAAGCTGGCAAATACGCTTCATCAAACTACGCTCCAACACAATTGGCTACTTTTAAATACTACCTGCTACGCATTGTTGCAGAAAGGCATTGATGAATCTACACTGGCAAGCTATGCCTGCATTGAAGCTCTTACTCATGTTACTCATGAACTTTTTCGTCCTGGCGGCTCCGGGTCACTCAGCGAGTCAGCTGGAAAGCGGCGAACTTGCTCCAGATTTTCAGCTTTATGACCAGAACAATCAATTACAGACGCTGGAAAAATATCGAGGTCAATGGGTTATTCTGTATTTTTATCCGAAAAATGACACTCCGGGCTGCACTGAGGAAGCGTGTAATTTTCGTGACGATTACATTGGGATAAGACGCCATCAGGCGTTCTTACTCGGTGTTAATATCGATACGGAAGGCAATCACCGTAGATTTTCAAAAAAACACAGCCTTCCTTTTCCGTTACTCGCAGACCTGAACGGAACGGTTGCTCGACAATATGGCGCAGCCTGGAAGCTAGGGCCGCTCATGCTGACTAAACGACACACTTTTATCATTAACCCTGAAGGCAGGATTGCCCGAATATACCGAAAAGTAAATACAAAAACTCACAGCAAGGAAATAATTACCGCGCTTCAGGAATTGAAAGAAACCACGGCCACTGTTAACCCATGAATAACACAACGGAGACCTTTGCACGATACAGTGTTATCGCTCGGTCAACGGGATCTTTAATTTACTAAAATCACCAGGCATAACATACTGCAAAATATCTTTACCCTTCTCTATTATCACCACATCAAGCCCTTTTTCAGGGTATAAAAGATGTAAATTTCCCGCACTATCTTTCAGAGTCTCGGCAGGTCGCCCAAACCGGTTGACAACATTTTCATTATCCAGTGCTACGCCAGGTATGAAAGTCAGACTGGTCACAATCTGCTGGTACACAAAATCAAGATCATTCTTACTGATCTGATATTTTCTGCTGCCATTTTCCATATACTTAAATTTTGTCGCCGCCTCAATCAAAGCCATCATTCGATCAGCTTTAATATCCGTACCGAGTATTAACTTTCCACGGAAGACACCTGCCACAAATCGACTATAAAATAATTCGAGCCCTGGTGCCTGACGATCATTCACTATAATTGCCAGCTTATAATCATCCCCTAGCACCTTGATAGCGGTCTGAATACTATCCCTGCCCGGCGTGAGACCAAACACACGCGTATAGCCACCCGCTAATTGCTCGATCTGCCAGGGTAATCCATTGACCGGCTCAGATGGTACCCTGGCTGATTGCCTGGAGTACCAAAACCCTCCAAATAGCATTCCAAGCACCAGTACCAGCATCAATGGTTTTTTCATATATCTTCCAACAGCAACAGTAAACACCAGATCGTCAGGGTGACACGGGGTATGGATGTGCGTTTGAATGCAGAGAGGGTTTGAAAAATGGTGGGTCGTGAAGGATTCGAACCTTCGACCAATTGATTAAAAGCCAACTGCTCTACCGACTGAGCTAACGACCCAATATGCGGTTTTTCAAAGCAGAGAATAATACCCCAGCACAGCTTCTGAGGCAAAACTTTTCATCACTATTCGATTAAACTGCATCCAGACGTCTCATCGCAGAAGGCAGTAACCGTAAATCGACCAATGAAGTCAAAAACGCATCAAGAAAGGTCGCCTCAGCTTCATACACAAGCTTGTAATACTGGACTTTCATCGTCAGTGCGCTGCTTAATACGATACTAAAAAATACGATAAAAGACCCCAGTGCCAGGGTCGAAATGCCGGTTATTCCCTGGCCAATAGTACAGCCCATAGCCAATACACCGCCAAAGCCCATCAAAATTGCGCCCACCAGGTGAGTAAAAAAATCTCTGGTTGATGCGAACCACTCAATTCTGAATGAACGACTGACTACAGACCAGATAAAGGACCCAGCCACCACACCCAACACTGACATCAGCCCAAAAGTTAGGAAAGTAGAATTGAATCCAGTGGAAACATAGCCCGCGGTTTGTCCCATGGGATTTATGAAGGTAAAAGACTGCGCAGCAAGGGGGCGGCTATCCGCTGGTTTGCCTTCTTCGCTTTCCGCCAGGAAATCCCAGTCCTGAGCATAAGACTGTAACGTATGGCTGGCGTCATCCAGATTCACGCCAATATTGCTGGTCACATACCAGGCAGCCAGAACAACTAGACCCACAACAAACCCACCAAGAATATTATCTATGCTTTTACGAAATTCAGCTGATTTAAACACATAAGTCAGTAAAATCAGGGCGAGCAATCCACCGATAACCAGCCGGGCATTCACAACATTCTCTTCGCTGGTTATCAGGGCTCCCACATCCTGCGCCGGACCAAGATCAATAGCCAATGGCCGTATCCACCCATAGAACAAGGTAGTAAATAACGTTTGGTCCGACCCTGGAAATGGGTTCACCATGAAGTAAGCAATCACGGCTATAACAATAGCAACAAAGATTGACTTGATATTGCCACCGCCAATTCTAACGAGTGTTTTGTTGCCGCAGCCACTTGCCAGTGTCATCCCGACACCAAAAAGCAAACCACCCAACAGGTTTTCAGCCCACACAAAAGAGCCTGATCGATAAGGTGGGAAAGTAGAACCCGCATCAACAACCCCGACCTTTTCGAGAATTACGACACCCAGTAAAGCGACTGCAATGGCCAGCAACCACGCCCTGAATCGGCCGGTATCTCCCATATTGACCCAATCGGATACAGCGCCCATCGTGCAAAAGTTTGTTTTGTTGGCAATAAATCCCAGCACAAAGGCCAGTGCAAAAGCTGACCATAAAAAAGTGGAATATGCCGAAGAAAAAGTGGGAAAATCCATAATTCAACCTGTTTAATCAATTATTTTGTTAACCATTTATGCAAATCTGTACGCGATGTCAAACATGTGTCGTACAAGATTTCATACTACTAAACTGACAGATTATTAACACGATAAATCGTGCAATCAGCCAGGCCAGCATCCGCAAAACCCTGTGCTCTCAGACGACAGGAGTCGCATTCCCTGCATGCTCTACCCTCATCATCGGCATTATAACAAGAGACTGTCTGTCGATAATCGATACCCAGCTTAGAGCCAGCAATGATAATATCAGATTTCGATAACGCGATTAGGGGCGTTTTTATTGCGATATGATTACCTTCAACACTTTCCCGGGTTGCTAGATTCGCCATCCGCTCAAAAGCATCAATAAATTCAGGACGGCAGTCCGGGTACCCAGAATAATCCACTGCATTGACACCCGCAAAAATAACATGCGCTTTGAGGACTTCTGCCCAACCTAACGCCAACGATAAAAAAACGGTATTTCTGGCAGGAACATACGTCACTGGAATCCCTTCCTGATGAGACGTTGGGACGGCTATCTGATTATCAGTGAGCGCAGATCCGCCAATAGTGCGCAAGTCAATTGAAATAAACTTATGTTCTTTTACCTGAAAGGTCTTTGCAATTTTCCTTGCCGCATTTAATTCAGCACGATGCCTTTGCCCATAATCGATACTTAGTGCATAACAGTCGTAACCTTTCACTTGCGCAAGCGCAAGTGTTGTCGCCGAATCCAGGCCACCCGATAACAACACGACTGCCTTTGGTTTATCTTCCGGGCTCATCGGCCCACAAATATTTATGCAATTGCACCTGAAACCGTACTGGCAAACGATCCGCTACAATCCAGTCAGCAAGCTCCGTTGGGTTTTGTTCGTTATGTGAAGGAGAAAACAAAACATGGCATTGCTCGTCCAGAGCGTACTCCCTCACAACTCCACACGACCATTGATAGTCATCCTGATTGCAAATAACAAACTTCACCTGATCCTGACTCGCAAGCTTTGATAAATTTGGATAGTGATTTTGCTGTGACTCTCCGGATGCCGGTGTTTTAATGTCGACCACTTTGACAACCCTGGGGTCAACCTGGCTAACATCCATCGCGCCGCTAGTTTCAAGCGACACACTGAAACCAGCATCACATAAACGCTCCATCAGCAGAAAAGAATTCGATTGCGCCAAAGGTTCTCCGCCTGTCACCGTGACATGCTGAACTCCGAACTCTTTTGTGGCTGATACAATATCACCTATTGATCGTTTCTCACCGCCTTTAAACGCGTAGCTCGTATCACAATATTGACACCGCAAAGGACAGCCAGTTAACCGGATAAAGACAGTAGGATACCCGACAGAAACAGCCTCTCCCTGCAACGAAAGAAATATCTCAGTTATTTTCAGCGTCATCTGATCAGTCATTGTTAATAGTATAAATAATGAGCGGCTGCATGCATAAAACTAATAACGAAAAACCCGACCTTTTCGGAGTTAATGGCCTTCTTTTTCCATTCGCGCCAGGCGATCAGCCGCTAACCTTGCAGGTGTGGATGATGGAAATTCGCGGACTACTTGCTCAAGTTCAGCGCGTGCCGCAACCCAATTCTTTAATTCGTAATTTATAAACCCCAGCTTTAAGCGCGCATCAGCAATCTTGCTGCTATCAGGAAAGAATGCGATCACTTTCTCAAACTCTTTTAATGCCATCGGAAATTTCCGTGTCACATAATAAACTTCGCCTAACCAGTACTGAGAATTATCGGCATAACTACTTTGTGGATAATGATCAAGAAACGTTTTGAACTGTTCAGCCGCCTCTTCATAGCTTCCTTCTTTTAGAGTGGCGAGGGCATTATCATAGGCTTGGCGATCTGA
>JAZGER010000091.1:0-6884 GCA_036478835.1 Gammaproteobacteria bacterium
CCCATTCTGCCTACTTTTGGCTTTAGGGTTTCTATCATGTGCAAAATAAAGGCATAGTCGCCTTTGGTTCTGGGTGGTACGCCACGACGAAAACGATCAAATTTATCATCTGCCGCACCTTCATGCCCCCATTTATCTAACGAGAACGGTGGGTTAGCGACTACAATATCAAACAGTTTTAAGTTGCCGTCCTGTTGTGAAGAGCGGTCTAACAATTTGGGGTTGCGAATAGTATCGCCCCATTCGATTTTGTGATTATCTTCACCGTGCAAGAACATATTCATTTTAGCCAGTGACCAAGTAGAGCCTATTGCCTCTTGCCCATACAACGCATATTTTTTACTACCAGTGTTCTCACGGACTTTGCGCCCAACCTTCATTAATAACGAGCCTGAACCACAGGCTGGGTCGCACACTTCCATGCCTTCTTCTGGCTCTACCAATTCTGCAATTAAGTCAGATACCGCAGGAGGCGTGTAAAACTCACCTGCTTGTTTTCCGCTACCTGATGCGAATTTACTGATTAAGTATTCATAGGCATTGCCAATAATATCGAGTGTGCCTACTCGTGAAGCTCGCAGGTTCAATTCATCTTTTGCAAAGTCTTCTAAGAGGTGTCGTAGCGTGATATTTTTATCTTTTTCTTCACCCAGATTATCTGTATTGAACGATATATCTTGGAATACACTTTTATTGCCATCGCGTAGCTTTGTGCCATTGACTTCTTCAATTTCATGCAGACAAATATCAATACGCTCACCGTTACCTGGCTCGTGCCGACGATCATGCAAGCTGTAAAAAGTCGCCATAAAGCTATCAATCACCTCACCCGCATCATTTTTTATCTTAATTTCAGGAATGACAAAACGCTCATTCTTCATCATTTCTGCAATTAGCTCTGGCTCATCACCGTATTCTTCTTGGTATTTATCATAATGATCTTGCCAAACATCACTGATGTATTTAAGAAATAGCATCGTTAGGACAAAGTCTTTGTATAAATCAGGGCTAATCGTACCTCTAAAGGTATCGCAAGCATCCCACAGGGCTTTGTTGATCGTGTCTTGGCTGATGGTATCGGTCATTTTAGTTTTTCTCTGTTTTCTGCTTGTTAGTCATGTCTGATGCAAACAAATCATTAGCAATGGTGTTCATGGTTGTCTCACCATTACGAATGAGTTGTTTAAGAGTTTGTTGCTCTTGCTTTTGAGCATTGGCAAGATTGATGATGGTTTTTTGCTTTTGAAGTGATGGGATCACCACAGAAGTACCCTCAATAACGCCACGCCTGATATTTAGAATGGGCCCGCCTTCTGCCTCTCTTTTAATGTGCCTCTGACAGGGCGACTGATTTAATAGCCAAGCGAGGTACGCTGGCAGTACATTACTACTCAAATCACGAATGATAAAGAACTGAGGCGCAGCAACTATCTTCTTTTCTTTTGGCATGCAATCAACAAGAACAGCGTGATTGTTGCGCCCTCTCGAAGAAAACAAAATATCCCCTTCCTCTATCCAGTCAGGCTTTCTTTTTCCTGGTAGGTCTATTTCAACACACGAAGACCAATCGATGCCCTTATCTGGAGACGCATCTTTCAACCGAATAACAAAGACACCCGTTTCTTTCGCTTCAGTTATTACACCGCGAATAGGATGGCCCATCAAAACAGAGGAAACACCAATTAATTTTTTATGTTTATTGTCAATCATGCAATAATTATAGCAATGCGCATGCTTTATTGTCAATTTTTTGCATCATCGCCGATAATCTAATTTAAATGGCCAGGCAGATAATTATGGATTTTTTAAATATCGTAACGTGAACCAAGGGTCTACCATTGAACTCACCTTTAACTCCAATCCGTCAGCCTGTTGGGAATAAAGCTTATGGCGGTGTTGCTATCGTCCATTGCGCACTTGCAGTTCCGACGGTGAGTGTCACTGTGAAGCCTACGCCGTTTATCAACGGACTGAGCCGCTGTATTTCTATCGCATCACCTGCAACAACTGTCTGAGGATTTGAAGTGAAGAGGTTTCCATTAACCGAGAGTTTTCCACCCGGAGAAATCTGTACGATCTTGCTGCCTGTGAAGCCAGAAACAGCCACAGGCGCAGAGGTCAGAACGGTGTTGAGTGCAACATCCGTTAAATTAATCGGCGTTGCAATAATGGCGAGGTTATCACTCGACCGCCAGATTTTCTCATAGTCAATTTCCAGTGTGAGCGGAAAAATACCGGGGTCCACAGGATCACCGGGCCATTGCCCACCCACCGCCTGATTGCTTCTGGTCTCGAAGCCTAATGCTGTGTTGGAATCGTATTCTGTCCTTTTAAGTGCCACCCCGTCTTTAAACAAGGTCACATGCGTTTGTGTCACTTCTGCAGCCCAGGTGTGGTAATCAGCCGACCAGTCTTCCTGCGGATCAGGCGTATATTTATTTTGATCGTACAGATCCGAGGGGTTATTCATTATTGAATAATCGGTGGCGCCGATGATTCCATTATGAATCGATGAGTGGGTCGTAAACACATTTTCGCCCTGATTCGGCTGATCACCATCAACCGCTTCAACCAGGTCTATTTCGGCGTTCGGTGGATTACGGGGGAAGCCAGGTAATGCGGCACTTTCGATCAACCAGGAGAGCGCTCCCCAGGCACCTGAACCTGATGCAAGTTTGCCGCGCGTTTCAACGATGAATGATTCTCCACGGAATAAGCGCAATCTGCCTGCAATAATGCCTGACTCAATACCACCATTACTGAGCGTGATCAGATTCGCAATCAATTCCAGTCGATTCCCTGTGATCGCATGATTATTGTTATCTCTGTAGCGCTCCCACTCGTTATTGATCGTATCACCATAGCCCAAATCAAACGGGAAGCGCGTGGCATAATGTTTATAGAGTTGTGCCAATGGGTGCTTAGCGAATGAAACCAGGCCATATTCGACCGGCTGCTCAGTTTGCAGGCGATTATGGTAAAGGCGGATTTCAGTCCCCGCCCAGTCGGAGATACCCAGCTCTTCAGTCTGAAAGCGGATCATGGCCCGATACCAGTCATTACCCAAAGCAACGGGGGCCCGTTGCCAGTCGGGCGTTTGGGAAGGCGGTGGCGCTTCGCGCCAGATCACACCCGCCGCCGCCATCGTCCATCGCTGAAAAGTAGGGTTTGTTGTATCGAGATCATTGATGATAATTTTTTTAATGGGTGTCGAAGCAGAGGGATGCATGACCCAGATTTCCAGCGTATCGAATGCTTTGAATTCAATACTTAAATCATAGGGTAAGACGCCATCAATAGAGACGGGGTAGGAAATATATTCCCACTGCGTGGCACCTGACGTTGTTGTTACCTGGGTCGCTGGGGTGCCGCTGGGCGCTGTGCCAACGTTTGGCGTCAGCGCGGCAACACCCCCTGTTTTGACCCAGCCCAATGCGTCGTCAACTAACGGCAACTGATTTGCCGTATCGGTTTCGTTCTGAATCGTCACCCCAAAATCATGATCCTGAATCAACGTATAATTTGTCAGGTCGAGTACCGGCGGAACATCAAGATCCTGCACTGTAAAAGATGCCGAAGACTGACCACCCAGGGAAACGCCTGGTGGTAAGGAAAGCGGGTTGATCCCGATGACAAATAACTCATCAAACGGATCGAGATCGATCCCAGGCAAGACATTGATAATAACGCTGCTCAAGCCATCAGCAATCGAGAAAGACGTCGGGAAAGCCAGCCCATCGGCTGTGTAGTTTGTATCGCCTGAAACAGGCATCAGCTCAAAAGCTATCGCCCCACTATTTCCCTCGGCATCTGAGCGTAATACAGTGACAGCTGTCGCCACATTTTCTGTGCTGGCATAATCCGCAAATTCAAAGCTAATCGTAGCAAACGACTTGCCGTCAATAACAGTGCCTGTCGTCCTGTTTGCTGAGGTATCTTCAGCAACAACCCGATAATATTCTCTTGTCCCTGCTGCCGCGACAGTTCGGGTAACCGGGAATACAATATCAGCAGAAATCTGAGTCCAGCCATTTATGCCATCGATTGACACTTCCAGCTCCTGATGGTCTACGGCAACATCATCTGTCGCGACCTGAATTTCAGTAATCGAAATTTCGGTTTCGCTTATGCCGGTTGCGATTATGCTACTGGCAACAGGGGGAACCGTATCTCCGGCTGTTGTCTGAACCTGTAAATCAGTTGACAGTGTTGAATAGTTTGCTGGGGTGGCGGCATCAAAAGCCCGATAGTTCAGCAAATAGCCCTGCCCAGGTGTCAGCCCTGTAAAGCTATAACCGGGTATCGCTGTTGTGGCAATCACGTTGCCATCAAGAAAATAGTCATATCCTGCGATAGCAATATCATCTGTCGCCGAAAGGTGGGTTACATCAATTTGGGTATTGCTAATTGTTTCTACTAATGGCCCCGCTAGCACAGGAGGCGTTACATCGCCCGGAAGCGAGTCAAGCACAACTAAACCCAGGATTGCCCTTTGCAGAACCACCAGGTCACCAGCATTTAATAATCCATCAGGACTGCCGAGTGGCGCAACATCTCCAGTGAGCGCTTCCGAGGAAGTCGCTGTTATCTCTCCATTGACAATACGCTGTAATACAACAAAATCTGCAACATCGATAAGACCATCAGGGTTATTACGTGGCGCCAGATCCCCGGCAATATCCTCTGCAAAGACGGCAGAAGACAGGAGCTGAAAGATTACAGCCAGCCCCCCCAGACGCGGTTAACCTGAAAATTGCCGGAAGAAAGTGGAGAAGAGCGCATAAATCAATCCGTAATTATATTCGCACAATGAAATTTGAGCTTGAGGCAAAATAATACCACAAGCGACCCGCTCTATAGCTAGTATAACTTTAGCAGAGTTAAACGCGTCAAAGCATTGAATTAATAACAAAAAAGGGCGCAAAGCGCCCTTTTTTGTTATTAATTATGAGAAATGGTCAAACTGAAAATGAAGACCCACACCCACAGGTAGTGGTGGCATTAGGGTTGATGATGACAAACCGAGCGCCTTCAAGGTCATCTTTGTAGTCAACTTCAGCGCCAACTAGATATTGAAAACTCATGGGATCAACCACTAACGTCACACCCTCTTTCTCAACCTGAGTATCACCCTCATTCACTTCTTCATCAAAAGTAAAGCCATACTGAAAACCGGAACACCCGCCACCAGAAATGAAAACCCGCAACTTAAGGTTCGGATTGGCCTCTTCTGCAATCAGGCTTTTCACCTTGGCCACAGCTGAATCAGTAAACCTCAGATCTTCTATCTGATCTTGATTTAGCGCTACATTTTCAGTCATTTCAAAACTCCAGGGTAATTCAAAATATGCTAATATTCTGTATTATCCGACTAATTTAGTCAAGTATTATTCGCCTGCTTTGCCAGCGGCTGCGACCGGCCAGTCAAACTCTTTCTCAATGCTATCAGGCTGATATTTTCCCTGCGTAATCGCTTTTACGCGCGCGGCCCGTGGATGGAACTCATTCGGCAGGCGTATCTCTCCACTCAGATGCTGGAAGTAGCGAAAACCAAATTTTAGTGCCTGACTGGACTCTCCGACCTCTTTAAAGATCAGAAGTGCGGTATGCCCACTTTCATCACCCAAAATCTCAATTTCCACTTTCCCCTGCGCTCGCCGGTCATTCTTGATTACTTGCGTGAGCGTTAAGTCGAAATGAAAGCGCCCCGGGGGATCCACTGGGACCAGCTGAAATTTCTGGACGCGTAGACCTGGCGTCACATCTTTGGGAGAAAAAATACCTCGGTATAGTGCCAGCTCTTTTCGTAGCGTCAGAATTTCACTCTGCAACGCACCCATTTCTCCGCGCACCTCGATTTTCGCCGCCTGGTCTATCTGCTCAGAGCGCGTTTGAATCGCAAGCTGCTGCTGTAAATCCTTGCGTTCGCTATCCACAGATTTTAATTCAGCCAGCAAATCACGTTTCGCAATACGTGTTGTGGCCAATTCGTCCACACCGTTCAGCTTTCCAAAATCATAGAGCCAGGCTCCTGCCGCAACGATCACAGCTAAAGCAGCCAAAGCCAGCCAACTTGCCTGGCCTCTTTCCGAAGGTATTCGTAACAATGTAGCGTGCTTCATATCCAGTCTCTATTCATGCCCTGCTCACAATCGATACGATCAGGGCAGTAACGCAACGTGTTCAAGCCCCGTGCTTTCTGGCAAGCCGAACATAATATTCATGTTTTGTATCGCCTGGCCAGCAGCCCCCTTAACCAGATTATCGATCACCGATAGCACGACCACCGTGTTACCACCCAGCGGATGAATAGCAATTCGGCAATGGTTCGCCCCTTTTACGCTGCGTGTTTCAGGGTGCGAACCCGCAGGCATCACATCCACGAAGGCTTCATCCTGATAGGTTTCTTCATACAGTGCCTGCAAGTCTGCGACGGGCTGTTTCAGTTGTGCATATAAGGTTGCGTGAATACCTCTAATCATGGGTACCAGATGGGGCACGAATGTCAGTCCAACTTTCTCATTCGCCTCCGCCTCAAGTCCCTGGACAATCTCTGGATGATGCCGATGCCCCGTAACCGCATAAGCTTTAAAGTTTTCACTCGATTCGGCCTGCAAAATCCCCACGCTGGCTTTACGCCCCGCACCGCTGACGCCTGATTTGCAGTCAGCAATCAATCGAGAGACATCCACCAGACGGCGGCTGATTAAAGGCAGAAAACCCAGTTGCACAGCCGTAGGGTAACACCCCGGGTTAGCAATAACTTTAGCCTCTCTAATCGCGTTTCGATTCACCTCAGGCAGGCCATACACCGCAGTCGCAACGACATCTGGGCAGACATGCGTCATGCCATACCATTGCTCCCAGACCTGCAAATCCTGTAA
>JAZGER010000092.1:0-15666 GCA_036478835.1 Gammaproteobacteria bacterium
GCTGGCTGCTTCATCCTGGCTTAGTCGTTTGTCTTGAAAACCTGCGTATGCTTCTTCAAATCTCATCTGTTTTAATTTCTCGTGAAGGCTGTCCGGCTCAATTAACTATCCCCAAATAGGGGTAGAATAAATCCGGAAAGGTCACATGTTTTAATAGGACGGATAACTTACTCGTAACAGTACTCAATAAAAAGGTTTCAAAATGCGACAT
The DNA here is from genome assembly GCA_036478835.1 of Gammaproteobacteria bacterium. GTDB lineage: Bacteria > Pseudomonadota > Gammaproteobacteria > DSM-19610 > DSM-19610 > JAZGER01. The sequence continues at coordinate 212 of JAZGER010000092.1, forward strand.
TAGGGTATATTATTAACACCTGTAATTAAGCGAGCTATTATGAGGAGGCTAATTCCATGGCCAAAGCAATCAAGCTTTCTGATGCATTAGTGAAAGACGCGACTGTGTATGCGAAAGCGCAACACCGTACACCACCCCGTCAAATTGAGTATTGGGCGCGTATCGGCAAAATTGCTGATGAGAACCCCGATCTGACGCTTGGCTTTGTCAAAGATGTGCTGGCAGGCATGGAAGAAGTCGAAGCCGGTGATACTAGCGCGTATGTGTTTGGATGAAGGTGTTGCAAAGCGGTGTCTTTGCCCGGACGGTCAAGAAATTACAAAAAAAAGAGAAGGCGGCGCTGGATCGCGCTGTAAAAAAAGTCATGGGCGATCCCATGGCCGGTGATCTCAAAGTGGGTGATCTCGCCGGTGTGCGGGTGTTCAAGTTTAAAGTCAACGCACAGCAATACTTGTTGGGCTACCAGTATAGTGAATCGGCAGTGACACTGACGTTACTGGCGCTCGGTTCACATGAAAACTTTTATCGTGATCTGAAACGATGACAAAAGCTTAAAAAACTAGGACTTTACAGGGAATAAATTATCATGGGCAATCCCGAAAAGACCTTTGATGCGAATGATAAACCCGACCAAATACGACTACGATAACAACGGTAATCTAGAAAAAGTCACCGCAGCTAATGGTGCGCAGACAAAGATGTTTTACGATTTGGCGGATATTCTCTTCACCAAACACAGGCAGTATCTTATGAATACTTTTAGGTAGTTGGCCACTCATGTCATGTCATTTGAATTCATAAAGATGTAACAAATTGCCCTCAGGAATCAGGAAGTAACCTCACGTCCATCTTTGTCGCGAAAATAATAAATTTCGTCGGCCTTACCCTGATTGTGCAAGCTACGTACTAGCTGCCCAAAAGGGGGTTGTTTGCCAGTACTTCTGGCGATTTAATAATGCGCTTACCGAAGTTTTGGTAATAGGATTTAATAAATAATATTCTAAGCTTCCAGTACTGCAATCCAGCTCATAATTGTATGGCTGCTCACCCCAGACCTCGGTGGCAATTCGGCTCATGGAGAATATTTGTCCGAACGAATGGCCAGCAGGCGCATGAGTTGATCGAATTCACGCACATGGCCAGCCAGGCGGTATTTTGTGTAATCACTGTCATCGAGTCAGAATGGAGAACTACCCAAAAAACAGGTAAAATCACTGCCCTTTTGTTAAATCTGGCCAGTTAGATGCAGTTCCCGGAATTTTTTAATGTCATTGTTGTAGGCGGAGGTCACGCGGGTACCGAAGCGGCGTTGGCTGCTGCGCGTGCCGGTGTGAGTGTCCTGCTGCTGACGCACAATATAGAAACACTCGGTCAGATGAGTTGTAATCCAGCGATTGGCGGTATTGGCAAAGGCCATCTGGTTAAGGAAATCGATGCACTGGGTGGCATTATGGGCTGTGCAGCAGACCAGGCTGGTATTCAGTTTCGCCGTCTTAATGCCAGTAAAGGGCCTGCTGTCAGGGCAACGCGTTGTCAGGCAGACCGTCAGCTTTATAAAAGCGCGGTTCGTTTAGCGTTAGAAAACCAGCCTGGCCTGACGCTGTTTCAGCAGGCGGTCGATGATCTGATTGTTGAGGACGACCAGGTTAAAGGTGTTGTAACGCAAATGGGTTTGAGATTCAGGGCTGATACCGTGATTCTCACTGTGGGGACTTTTCTGGCAGGGCGTATTCATATTGGCCAGTCGAATTTTCAGGGCGGCCGTGCCGGTGACCCGCCTTCGAATGCTTTGTCTGAGCGTATGCGCAGCTTGCCTTTTCGTATTGAACGCCTGAAGACAGGAACCCCGCCGCGTATTGATGGCAGAACGATTGATTATTCGCAGCTTGTAGAGCAGCCAGGCGACGATCCGATCCCCTCGTTTTCATTTATTGCAACGGGTAATGAGCACCCCGCTCAAGTCAGTTGCCATATTGCTCATACGACAGAACACACACATGAGATCATTCGCAAGGGTTTGGACAGGTCGCCGATGTTCACGGGTGAAATCGAAGGCGCTGGCCCACGTTACTGCCCTTCTATCGAGGATAAGGTGGTCCGTTTTGCTGATAAAAATTCGCACCAGATTTTCATTGAGCCGGAGGGTCTGGATACGCATGAAATCTATCCCAATGGTATCTCTACCAGCCTGCCCTTTGATGTGCAGCTGGAACTGGTTCGGTCGATGCCGGGCTTTGAGCAGGCGCATATCACTCGGCCGGGGTATGCGATTGAATACGATTATTTTGATCCACGGGATTTACGCGCATCATTGGAAACTCGGTTCATAAAAGGCCTGTTTTTTGCTGGGCAAATCAATGGCACAACGGGTTATGAAGAAGCGGCGGCTCAGGGGTTGCTGGCGGGTATCAATGCAGCACTTACCGTTCAGGGCAAAGACAGCTGGTGCCCAGCACGCAATGAAGCGTATCTGGGCGTGCTGGTTGATGATTTGATTACCCGAGGCACCAGTGAACCCTACCGGATGTTTACCAGTCGTGCGGAATACCGTTTACTGTTGCGCGAAGATAATGCGGATTTGCGCTTGACCGAAACAGCCAGAAATATGGGTCTTGTTGATGATCAGCGCTGGAAACAATTCAGCCAAAAACGAGAAGCAATAGAAGCAGAGCAGCAACGTCTGCAGAGTTGCTGGATCAGGCCTGGCACGGTCGCACAACAACAGCTACATGAAACAACGGATCAGAAAATCTCACAGGAGCAACGGCTAACGGATTTATTAAGGCGCCCTTCCCTGAGCTACTCTCGCTTGATGAGCCTTGAGGGGGTAGGCCCTGGTGTGACAGATCGCAGTGTTGCAGAACAGATTGATATTCAGGCTAAATATCAGGGCTATATTGAGCGCCAGAGTGATGAAATTGAGCGCCAGCAGCGCTACCAGAACACGCCGTTACCCGAGCCGTTTGATTATCATCAGGTGATCGGTTTGTCCGCCGAGGTGCGTGAAAAATTAATCGAGGTGCTTCCGCAAACCATCGGTCAGGCTGCGCGTATACCCGGTATGACACCGGCGGCAATTTCTCTATTGCTGGTTCATTTGAAAAAGATGCGCGGCAAATCGCGCAAATCAGCCTGACCTGGATAGACGCTGACAGATGGTAGCTGATGGATTATCCGAGGAACTGGCCGGTCTGATTGCCAGTGGCTGCCGTGATCAACGCATAGATATTTCAGCTGCCAGCGTAACAAAACTCACGGCTTACCTGCGGTTGCTCGCCCAGTGGAACAAGGTCTATAACCTCACCGCAATTCGTGATCCACGCGCGATGGTCCACCGGCACATTCTTGATTCCCTGGCGGTATTGCCGTATATCAATGGACCGTTGCTTGTGGATGTCGGTACGGGTGCTGGTTTACCCGGGCTTCCTCTTGCGATTGTGAAGCCGGAATTGACCGTCGTCTGCCTGGATTCCAGCGCCAAGAAGTTGCGTTTTGTGCAACAGGTCATTACCGAGCTGGACATTGACAATGCCGTTACATTGCATGCCAGGGTAGAAGACCATCGGCCAGCAACAAGGTATGATCAGGTGATTAGCCGGGCATTTACATCGCTGGTCGATATGCATGTGCTTACCCGGCATCTGTGCGCTGCTGGCGGGCAGTGGCTCGCCATGAAAGGCAAAAACCCATTGGCTGAACTGGACGCGTTGCGAGCCTGTGGGGTTGCGCCTGAAACGATAGAACTCTTTGTTGCCGGACTGGATGAAAATCGACATCTGGTGAGCTGGCATCTGGAAAAAACACAAACACTATGACAAGAATTATTGCGGTAACTAATCAAAAAGGCGGCGTGGGGAAAACCACAACGACGGTGAATCTTGCGGCATCACTGGCGGCCACCCGACGACGCGTGTTGCTGGTGGATCTTGATCCACAGGGTAATGCGACCATGGGCAGCGGTGTAGACAAGCATGCGGTAGCGCTTACGGCCTACCATGTGCTGATAGGCGATGCACCCTGCCCCGAGGCGATTCAGTTTTCCAGTGCCGCGGGTTATCATCTGTTGCCAGGTAATAGTGATTTAACGGCGGCTGAAGTCGAGTTATTGCAGTTCGACGATCGCCATTCGCGCTTGAGCCAGGCGCTGGCACAAACAGACGACCAGTTTGATTATGTTTTGATCGACTGCCCGCCTTCGCTGAATTTACTGACCTTGAACGCGCTGATTGCCGCTGATTCAGTTTTCATCCCGATCCAATGTGAGTATTACGCTCTTGAAGGCTTGTCAGCCCTGGTCGAGACCATCGATCAGATTAAAGAGACATTGAACCCCGATCTGCAAATTGAGGGTTTGTTGCGCACTATGTTTGATGCGCGAAATAATCTGGCTAACCAGGTGTCTGATCAACTACTCCAGCATTTTGGTGATAAAGTCTATCGGACGATTATTCCCCGCAATATACGGCTGGCTGAAGCGCCCAGTCATGGCCTCCCGGTGATTAAATACGAAAAAACATCGCGGGGTGCTATTGCCTATCTTGCCCTTGCCGGCGAGCTGGTTCGCCGTGAACAGGAAGCGTTGCAGCAGCAGGCTGAAGCGCGTAATTGACAGGCGTTTGTCGTCCGAAATAGACAGAAGCCTGTTTTTAAGCGATCAAATTATCCGCCTGGATCATCAGAAAACAAGAAGTTTTCCGTGTTTTCTGCGCGCTCCGTGGCCATAATAAGCACAGTTTAGAAAATACAGGAAATACAATGGCAACAAAAAAACGCGGTCTGGGACGAGGCCTTGATGCCCTGTTGGGATCTACGCCCGCGGGTCATCAGGCAAAAATTAACGCGTTAGCAAGCGCGGGTCGTCAGGCAAACACGCATGGTGAGCTACGAACGCTTGGTATCGAACAGCTTCAACGTGGTAAATACCAGCCGAGAAAAGACATGCATGCGGAAAGCCTCGACGATCTGGCGGATTCCATTCGCGCCCAGGGCGTTGTGCAGCCGATTGTTGTCCGGCCTGTCTCGGCGAATCAATATGAAATTATTGCGGGCGAACGGCGCTGGCGTGCCGCACAGCTGGCCGATTTGAAAGATGTGCCGGTGGTTATCCGCGATATTGATGACCGCGCCGCGATTGCAATAGCGCTGATTGAGAATATCCAGCGCGAGAATTTAAATCCACTGGAAGAGGCGCACGCGCTTTCTCGTCTTATTGAAGAGTTTGAAATGACTCATCAGCAGGCGGCAGAAGCGGTGGGCCGGTCCCGGGCGGCAGTATCCAATCTATTAAGGCTGCTTGATCTGGGGGCAATAGCAACTCAGCTAGTACAGGACGGTAAACTGGAGATGGGTCATGCTCGCGCCCTCCTCGGGCTGACGAACGAACAGCAAAATGCCGCAGCACAAAAAGTTGCTGATGGAAAACTCACCGTGCGGGCAACCGAGAGTCTGGTAAAAAATATACTGTCTGGCTCGAATACGGCAAAATCGATGACGAGTAGCAAAAAAGACCCGAATCTGGTGCGCCTCGAAAAAGACCTTTCCGACAAACTGGGGGCAGCGACTCAAATACAATATAATAAGAGTGGTCGCGGCAAATTGACGGTTAGTTACAATACCCTGGATGAGCTGGACGGGATACTCGAGCACATACGGTAACGACCGAGGTTTCCCAGGAAAACAAGATATATCCACTGGAATATATAAATCTATTGACCATGGGTAGATGCAGTTCTTATAATGCGCACGCCTCTAGTCGCGTTGACATGCTGACAGTTATTTTATGTGGATTAAGATTTCAGGGGTGCTAGCCGCAGCCATTGTTGTTTTATCTCTTCTGTTTTCAGGGGTAAACACGTTGTCCGCGGTGGTATTTGGTGGTGGAGTCGCAGGGCTAAATGTGCTGCTATTGCGCCGTTGCCAGCAGCGAGAAAAACATAAAGTAAGATCGGCTGAAAAGACACTGATGGCACTCTATCTCTGTGTCATACAACGATTTATCGCTGTTACCCTGCTCTTCTACCTGGGTATGGGCATTTTGAATTTAGCGCCACTGGCTTTGCTGGTGGGTTTTATAGCAGGACAGCTCATGCTGTTCATGCCTGAATTATTTAAGCATTAATATAAAGAGCGTCATGGCATCGACACCACACACATCGTCTGAATATATTCAGCACCATTTGACTAATCTTACCTTTGGTAAAACAGAGGATGGTCATTGGGGTTTTGCGCATTCAGCGACCGAAGCCGCAGAAATGGGCTTCTGGGCAATCAATGTTGATAGCATGGCCTTTTCAATTGGTCTGGGCGTGCTTTTCTTATGGTTGTTTCGTAAAGTAGCAAAATCAGCATCTACCGGCGTTCCAACCGGGTTACAAAACTTTGTGGAATGGATTGTAGAATTTATTGATGAGAGTGTTCGTGGATCGTTTTCTGGCAAGAATGATATGGTTGCCCCGCTCGCGTTAACTATTTTCATGTGGGTTTTCATGATGAATTTCATGGATCTGATCGCCGTTGATCTGCTGCCCTGGATTGGTGGCATGATGGGTCTTTCACACCTTAAGATTGTGCCGTCTACCGACCCCAATATTACCTTTGGTCTGGCCTTGGTCGTCTTCGTCCTTGTCCTATATTACAGCATAAAAATCAAAGGCTTATCGGGTTTTGCGGGCGAATTAACGCTGGCGCCGTTTCAGTCTAAAAATAAATTTTTGCAAATACTGTTTATGCCCATCAATTTCATCCTCGAAGGCGTCACATTGATTGCCAAACCAGTCTCACTGGCGCTTCGACTTTTTGGCAACATGTATGCGGGTGAAATGATTTTCATCCTGATTGCGCTGATGTATGGCGGCGGCTGGCTTATCGGTACCTTTGGTGGTGTGCTGCAGTTGGGTTGGGCTATTTTCCATATCCTGATTATCACGCTGCAGGCGTTCATATTTATGACGCTGACCATTGTTTATCTGGATATGGCACACCAGGAACATCATTAAAACGATTTATAAACTAACTATTAAACTTACTTGTAGGAGATAAACATGGAAAACGCTCTGCTTTATATTGCCGGTGCCCTGATGATGGGTTTGGGTGCTCTGGGCGCCGCAGTCGGAATCGGTATCCTTGGAGGACGCTTCCTGGAAGGTGCAGCGCGCCAGCCAGAGCTGATCCCAATGTTACGTACCCAATTCTTTATCGTTATGGGTCTGGTTGATGCGGTACCCATGATTGCGGTGGGTCTGTCTATGTACATCATGTTTGCGGTTGTTGGAAGCTAATTACAACGCTCACACTAAGGTGCAAAAATGAATTTTAATGCGACATTAATCGGACAGATGATCACATTTTTTGTGTTTATCTGGTTCTGTATGAGATATGTCTGGCCACCTATTATGAATGCTCTGACTGAACGCAAGGAAAAAATTGCGGAAGGTCTTGCTGCTGCTGATCGTGGCAAGCAGGAACAGGAACTGGCAGAAAAAAAAGCCGTGCAGCATATTCATGAAGCTAAACAGCAGGCGCAGGAAATTATTGCTCGAGCTGAAAAACGCGCGGTCGAGATGGTCGACGAAGCCAAAAATGATGCAGTAGAAGAGGGCAGTCGACTCAAAACAGCCGCTCAGGCAGAAATCGAACAGGAAGTTAATCGGGCTAGAGAAACCTTGCGTGGCCAGGTTGTAGACATTGCAACGGCTGGAGCTAGCCGAATTCTGAAGAAAGAACTCGATCCGAAAGCGAACGATGATCTGATTAAAGATCTGGTTTCCCGGATTTAGGGCTGAGTATGTCTGATATTGCAAATACAGAGACTGATTTACAGGAAGGTGATGCCGAGCTTTCTCGTCCGTACGCTAAAGCAGTGTACGAAATGGCGAAGGGTGGCGATTACAAAGCGTGGTCTGAAAAACTGGAGTTAATGGCAGCGGTCTCCCGCGATGAAACCCTGCGTAAAGTTCTGGATGACCCACGATTGACCCGAGACGCGACGGCTGATTTATTTATCAAGGCCTGCGGGGATGATATCGGCGCTGCCGAGAGAAATTTGTTAAGTATGTTGGCTGAAAATAACCGTCTCAATCAGCTTCCAATGATTGCGGCACAATTTGCTAATTTCCGTGATGAGGCTGAAGGTGTGGTCGAAGCACAGGTGGTTTCCGCCATGGTACTCAGTGATGATCAGAAGTCGGCGATTATCGCTGCGTTGAAAAAACGCCTCGGCCGCGAAGTACAATTGAATTGTTCTGTGGATGAAGCACTGGTAGGTGGCGCTATTATCAGGGCAGGGGACCTCGTTATCGATGGCTCTGCAACTGAATATTTACGCCAGCTTTCCAGTTCACTGATCCACTAAATTATATAGGACGCGAGTAATGCAACTAAATCCATCCGAAATCAGTGACCTGATTAAAAAACGAATTGAAGGTTTCGAGGCAACGTCTGAAGCCCGTAGTGAAGGTACGATCGTGAGTTTGACTGACGGTATTTGCCGAGTTCACGGACTTGCTGATGTTATGCAAGGTGAAATGATCGATTTTGGCAACGAGCTTTATGGTATGGCGCTGAACCTGGAGCGTGACTCAGTGGGCGCTGTCATACTCGGCGATTACAAGACTATTTCTGAAGGCGACAAGGTAAAGTGTACGGGTCGTATTCTGGAAGTTCCTGTCGGCGAAGCCCTGTTGGGACGCGTGGTCGACTCGCTGGGCAATGCGATTGATGGCAGAGGCCCAATCCAGTCAGATATCCGCTCACCCATCGAAAAAATTGCACCCGGTGTTATTGAGCGCCAATCAGTTGATCAGCCTGTTCAGACAGGCCTTAAATCTATCGATGCCATGGTGCCTGTTGGCCGTGGCCAGCGTGAACTGATCATCGGTGACCGACAAACCGGTAAAACAGCGGTTGCGATCGATGCGATCATCAACCAGAAAGGCACCGGTGTTAAATGTATCTATGTGGCGATTGGGCAGAAAAACTCATCGGTAGCTGCAGTCGTCAGAAAACTCGAAGAACACGGCGCAATGGACCATACGATCGTCGTGTCTGCGGGCGCATCAGAATCTGCTGCCATGCAATATATTGCGCCTTATGCGGGTTGCGCCATGGGCGAATTCTTCCGTGATAAGGGCGAAGATGCACTGATCGTCTATGATGATCTGACCAAACAGGCCTGGGCGTACCGCCAGGTGTCGCTGTTATTAAGGCGCCCGCCAGGTCGTGAAGCATATCCCGGTGATGTTTTTTATCTGCATTCGCGTTTGCTGGAACGGGCTGCACGAGTCAATGAAGCTTTTGTTGAAAAGCAGACTAACGGTGCTGTGAAAGGAAAAACCGGTTCATTGACTGCTTTACCGATCATCGAAACCCAGGCCGGTGACGTGTCGGCTTTCGTTCCGACCAACGTTATTTCCATTACCGATGGACAAATATTCCTGGAATCCGATTTGTTTAATGCCGGTATTCGGCCGGCGATAAATGCCGGTTTGTCCGTATCTCGTGTGGGGGGTAACGCTCAGACGAATCTGATTAAGAAGCTCGGCGGTGGCATTCGTTTATCACTAGCCCAATATCGAGAGCTTGCAGCGTTTGCCCAGTTTGCATCAGATCTTGATGAAGCGACGAGAAATCAGCTGGAACGTGGACAGCGAGTGACTGAACTCATGAAGCAGGCTCAGTATTCGCCTTTGTCAGTAGCGGAAATGGCTATATCACTGTTTGCTGCCAATGAAGGCTACCTTGATAAAGTTGATGTCAATAAAGTGGTCGCCTACGAAAGTGGGTTGCTGGCGCATTTCAAATCCAGTTTCAGTAGTGATCTGGATAAAATTAACGATAATCCCGAGTACAGCGAAGACGTTCAGGCAACCTTGAAAAAGGTCGTTGAAGATTTCGTCGCTAATGGCGCGTACTAATTAACGTGTATCGAAGAATGGAGCATAGACGCTAATGGCTGCTGCTAAAGAGATTCGGACGCAAATAAAAAGTATCCAGAATACACAAAAAATCACCAAAGCTATGGAAATGGTGGCGGCGAGCAAGATGCGAAAAGCACAGGACCGTATGACTTCGTCGCGGCCTTATGCAAAAAAAATACGTAATGTAGTGTCGCATATTGGGCGTTCGCATCCTGAATACAAACACCCTTACCTGATTAAGCGAGAAAAGAAACGGGTAGGTCTGATTATTGTTTCCACAGACCGTGGCCTGTGTGGCGGTTTGAACATTAACCTGTTCAAGGCAGCTATCCAGAGCATGAAGAAGTGGAGCGATAAAAATCAGGAAATTGATATTGCTATTATAGGAACCAAGGCGGTGGGTTATTTTAAACGCCTGGGTGGGAATATCGTTTCACAGGTCACTCAGATTGGTGATTCACCGACTGCTGAAGAGTTGATTGGATCTGTCAAAATTATGTTAACCGCGTATGACGAGGGCAAGATTGACCGGCTCTATCTGGCGAACAATCAATTCGTCAATACAATGACCCAGCAACCAGTGGTAGAACAAGTACTCCCGGTTGTGGGCGATGAAAGCGATGAAGAACTCAAGCACTACTGGGACTATATCTATGAGCCAGATGCAAAAGGGGTGATGGATGCATTGCTTATGCGTTACATCGAATCGCTGGTTTATCAGAGTGTCGTTGAAAATATTGCCTGTGAAATGGCTGCGCGTATGGTGGCTATGAAGGCGGCTACCGATAACGCGGGCGATCTGATTGGCGAGTTGCAGCTAGTCTATAATAAGGCGCGGCAGACAGCGATTACACAGGAGTTGTCTGAAATAGTCAGTGGTGCAGCAGCCGTATCGTAGTTTCAAAGGGGTCAGATGATTAATTGATCTGGCCTGGTGAGTTTTTCAAAGACAGATTAAAAAACCTGACCTTGAAAAACACAATTTAAATTAGTTAATGAGGACTTTGTAATGAGTTCCGGAAATATAGTAGAAATTATCGGTGCGGTTGTTGATGTGGAATTTCCACGTGATTCTGTCCCTGGTATTTATGACGCTCTAAAAGTTAAGAGTGAAAACCTGACACTGGAAGTACAGCAGCAATTAGGTGATGGCGTTGTTCGAACCATTGCCATGGGTTCAACCGATGGTGTTAAACGGGGTGTTGAAGTAACGAATACCGGCGCGCCGATTTCTGTGCCAGTCGGGCAGGGGACATTGGGCCGTGTGATGGATGTTCTCGGTAATCCCATTGACCAGGTTGGAGAGGTTAAAGCGGATAAGCTAATGCCTATCCATCGTGATCCTCCTGCGTATGCTGACCAGTCAGCCAGTCTGGATATTCTGGAAACAGGTGTTAAGGTTATCGATCTGATTATGCCGATTGCCAAGGGTGGCAAGGTTGGTTTATTTGGTGGTGCTGGTGTCGGTAAAACAGTGACACTCATGGAACTGATTAACAATATCGCCCGTGAACACAGTGGTTTGTCGGTATTTGCGGGTGTAGGTGAAAGAACGCGTGAAGGAAATGACTTCTATTATGAAATGAAGGAAGCCGGTGTTCTCGACAAGGTCGCACTGGTTTACGGGCAGATGAATGAGCCGCCAGGAAATAGACTCCGTGTTGCACTGACCGGTTTGACCATGGCTGAACATTTCCGAGATGAAGGACGAGACGTGCTAATGTTTATCGATAATATTTACCGATATACACTGGCAGGAACCGAAGTTTCGGCATTGCTTGGACGTATGCCATCTGCTGTGGGCTACCAGCCGACACTGGCAGAAGAAATGGGTACATTGCAGGAACGTATTACTTCAACGAAGGCCGGTTCTATTACATCATTCCAGGCGGTTTATGTGCCAGCCGATGATTTAACCGACCCCTCTCCGGCAACGACTTTTGCTCATCTTGATGCAACGTTGGTGCTATCACGACAGGTAGCAGAGCTAGGTATCTACCCGGCTGTGGACCCGCTTGATTCTACATCACGTCAACTCGATCCCCTGGTTGTTGGTGTTGAGCACTACGAAACAGCACGTGCCGTACAGGGTACACTGCAACGTTATAAAGAACTGCGGGATATTATTGCCATTCTGGGTATGGATGAATTATCGGAAGACGATAAGCAAGTTGTTGGACGCGCTCGTAAAGTGCAACGATTCCTGTCACAACCCTTCTTTGTTGCTGAAACCTTTACTGGTGCACCTGGTAAATATGTCTCTCTTAAAGATACGATCTCATCTTTTAAGGGTATCGTGAATGGTGATTATGACGATATTCCGGAGCAGGCATTTTACATGGTCGGCACCATAGACGAAGTGATTGAAAAGGCCAAAACGCTTTAGGCGAAAGAGACGACACTATGGCTATGACAATACATGTTGATATCGTAAGCGCGGAGTCAGAAATCTTTTCAGGCCAGGCCAATATGGTTTTTGCGCCAGGACTGATGGGGGAACTTGGCATAGCCCCTCGGCATACGCCATTATTAACCCGCCTGAAACCTGGGGAAGTCAGAGTCCAGCTTGAGGGAAAGAAAGAACAGACCTTCTTTGTTTCCGGTGGAATGCTGGAAGTGCAACCGCATATCGTCACTGTCCTGGCAGATACAGCTATTCGAGCCGATGATATTGATGAAGCAAAAGCGTTGCAGGCAAAAGAAGCAGCCGAAAAAGCGATGCAAGATAAGAAAACTGACATTGATTATGCGAAAGCTCAGTCAGAATTCGCCGAAGCCGCAGCGCAGTTACGCACTGTTCAGAAAATACGGAAGAAATAGGCCGCTAAGGTTACAAAAACCACCAGAAAGTTGTGTCGCGCTTTTGCGTATCTATGTTCTTTCTCGGCATAAATGTGTCAACCACTTTGTATGCTAGTATCACTATCTCTTCCTTACACCAATCCAGAGGGCTAAGAGCTTGCCATTAAATATCGTGATTCTGGCAGCGGGTAAAGGCAGCAGGATGCTATCGTCCTTACCGAAAGTTCTTCATCCTGTGGGTGGGTTGCCCATGTTGGCGCATGTCATAAATACCGGGTTATCCATGAATCCAAATGCTATCCATGTGGTGTATGGACATGGAGGGGAGCAGGTGAAAAGCTTGCTGACGCAATATAAAATAAATTGGGTCGAGCAAAAAGAACAACTGGGAACTGGCCATGCCGTCATGCAGGCAATTCCCAATATTCCTGATGATGATACGGTGCTTATTTTATACGGTGACGTTCCTTTGATCAGTGAAGCAACATTACAGCAGGTAGTCGAAAATTCCGAGACGAATAAACTATCGTTGCTGACCGCAAAGCTAAAAAATCCATCGGGTTACGGGCGGATGCTGCGAGATATGCAGGGCCAGCTGACGGGGATTAAAGAACAAAAAGATGCGTCTGAAGATCAGTTGTTAATAGATGAAGTCAATACCGGCTTTCTAGCATGTAATGCGGGTTTATTGCGCGGTTGGCTAGCGCTGCTGGGTAATACGAATGCCCAGGGTGAATACTACTTAACCGACATAGTAGAAATGGCTGCAACATCTGGAATAGAGATAGAAAGCTGTTTCGCTGCAGAAGAAGCAGAAATACTGGGCGTCAATGATCGAAAACAATTAGCGAATATCGAGCGCCTTTATCAGACGCGCTACATTGATGATCTCATGTTGAAAGGGGTCACTCTTTTAGACCCATCACGCGTCGATGTTCGTGGTCAACTGAACGCCGGTCAGGATTGCACAATCGACATTAACACGCTGTTCGAAGGCGAGGTTTCTCTCGGTGATAATGTGAGTATAGGGGCAAACTGTTGTATTAAAAATGCAATTATAGGCAACGATGTCGTCATAAAACCCAACTGCGTAATTGAAGATGCACAGATCGGTAATGCATCGACAATCGGCCCGTTTGCCAGGATTCGACCCGATACAGTGCTAGCTGAAAATGTGCACGTTGGTAATTTTGTAGAAATTAAAAAATCTTCGATAGGGCAGGGTTCAAAGGTTAACCACCTGAGCTATATTGGTGACACGGAAATGGGCTCTAAGGTCAATGTGGGCGCGGGCACCATTACCTGTAATTATGATGGCGCGTATAAACATTTAACCCAAATTGGCGATAACGTCTTTATTGGCTCAGACACACAGTTGATTGCACCCGTGAAAGTGGAAGATGGGGCAACCATTGGCGCGGGGTCGACGATTAGTAAAACGGCACCCGCAAACGAGCTGACACTGAGCAGAACACCACAGCAAACGATCAAGGGCTGGGATCGACCAGTAAAGAAAAAATGAAAAATTCAGGTGGGTTTTTATGTGTGGCATAGTAGGCGCAGCTTCGCAACGTGACATTACGCCGATCCTTTTAGAAGGTTTGCGACGACTTGAATATCGGGGGTACGACTCGGCTGGTGTTGTTGTTATGGAAGATAATGCGAATCTGAATCGCGTGCGGACGCCAGGCAAGGTAGAAAAACTCGCAGTAGAACTGGAAAAAAACAGATTATCTGGCACCCTGGGAATTGCACACACGCGATGGGCGACGCATGGAAAGCCTGAAGAGCGAAATGCACACCCACATATTTGCCGGGAAAAAGTTGCTGTCGTTCATAATGGCATTATAGAAAATCATGAAATATTACGAGAGCAACAAAAGATACTCGGTTATGAATTCACATCAGAAACAGATACTGAAGTTATCGTCCATCAGATTTGCCACAATCTCGACCCAGGGACGGACTTATTAACAGCCGTGCAAAAATGCTGTGCAATACTGGAAGGAGCCTATGCTTTAGGCGTCATCAGTACCAATGAACCTGGACGGTTAATTGCCGCGCGCAAGGGTAGCCCCTTAGTGATAGGGGTTGGCTTCGATGAGTTCTTTATCGCCTCAGATGTTGCCGCACTCCTGCCGGTTACCCAGAAATTTATTTTTCTGGAAGAGGGTGATTTTGCTGATATCCGACATGATGAATTAACTATATATGACGCTAGCGGTAATCCTGTTATACGGCCGGAGAAAGTATCTGAACTCAATGCAGATGCCGTTGAACGCGGTGAATACCGGCACTACATGCTCAAGGAAATTTATGAGCAACCCAGAGCAATTGCCGAAACACTCGAAGGCAGAATAACTAGCCAAAGCGTGCTGGAAGAAAGTTTTGGGGCACAGGCCAGCAAAATTTTTGATCAGGTAAAAGGCGTTCACATTATTGCCTGCGGGACGAGTTATCATGCCGGGTTAGTTGGAAGGCACTGGCTGGAATCCATTGCAGGGGTTCCCTGTAGTGTTGAGGTTGCCAGTGAGTTTCGGTATAGAAAGCCTGTGGTGCGAAATAACTCATTGATCGTTACCTTGTCCCAGTCGGGAGAAACAGCGGATACACTTGCGGGTCTGGCAGAAGCCAAACGACTGGGGTTTGGTCATTCGCTGTCTATCTGTAACGTACCTGAAAGTTCACTGGTGCGCGCATCAGACCTGGTGCTGATGACGCGTGCGGGACCTGAAATTG
>JAZGER010000093.1:0-4413 GCA_036478835.1 Gammaproteobacteria bacterium
GCCTGTCTCCATTATAAATACCCCCTATATCGAGCGTATCGGAACAAAGGCTGGGCCGCTGGCAAAATGGATGTTGCGAGGCCGTAAAACAAAACACTGGATGCGGACGATATATACATTGCAGTCACTTTGGACGCTGAAGCGTGCGTCGTTGCAGGGGATGAACTACAAGGATTATTTCCAGGCCGGAAAAAGTGTTGAAGGTATTCGTCGCACTGAATCAGTTGCTGAAATAATTGCAGAGTTTTCAGGTATTCAATAAATGTTCGAGAATAGGAATACTGTTGTTTTCAATTTTATGGCGTTGTCTATCAAGGTAACCGACAACAAATATCCTCTGTTAAAACACAAAATCACCCATATAAAATGAGCCGGGCAGGGTGTAAGAACAGTAGTTTGAAACTGTAAAAATTATTATATTTGTTTGGACGTTGGGCTTGCCCGTATTGACGCAATAATGAAAAAGCTACCGTCGGCGTTTTAGCCACATCCAGGTGCCAGTTAATGATAGCAACACCAACAAGATAGCGGCAATGTCCATCAACCACACACCGACTGTTCCCGCCATTCTCCCGCTGTGCAGGTCGAGTAATATGCGTTCCACAGGGAGTATGTCGTTACGATAGAGTTGCTGTAATTTTCTGGAGCGTTTGGCAGTTGTCTGGGTTTCGCTTGACCAATGAGCTGGGTTTGACGCATTTTTCCATGTATTAATATGAAGAAAGTCACTGTCGCTTATATAGAGCCCTTCTTCGGCGCTAATAATTAGTCGGTCTTCACTGCTACCAATTTTTGAAAGTGAGGGTAAATTCACTGCTGAACTTCTAAGCTGTTCGATCAGCTCACCCTCGTTGGTAAATAATGAAAGCCCGTGATTAACGGCAATGATAGTCAGTTCATGGATGTTTACCGCGCCCAGTAAGTTTTCGAAGTGTCCGGGTAATTGCTTTTCTCCAAAATAGAGCTGGCTACCTAGCTGAGTGATTGTAACGGTGCTGGTTTCGAAGGTGGTCATGCCACTGGGTGCTGATATGTCGTACCAGTTGAGTATCAGGCGGGACGTGATGAATTTTTTGTCGAAGTCGAACCGCTCAGTATGATTGAGCAAGATGCCGGTAACCGCCAGTATCAGTGTAAAGAATGCCGCTGCTACTCCCATATAGCGGTGCCAGACATAAAAAGATTTTAGTTTGAAACGCTGTTTTCTTCGATGGGCGTGAGACATGCTATCGTGTTATCTGACTATCAAGATAGAGGGCAAGTGTTGCCAGTCGTTGCATGGCACGTACCGATAATGTGGCGCCTGATATACCATCAATATGTATATCCAGCCGGTTTTTATCAGTGAGTTGTGCGTTGTTGAATTGGTCGGTAAAAAATCCGTGACGGATTTCCCAGCCACGGCTCTCTCTGAATTCAAGGACGCGTATCGTTTCGATTGCAGATCCATTGACCACGATACCCACTGTGATCGGTCTCTCTTTGCCGGTTTCATCCAGTATCCAGGCGCTTAAATGACCGGCTTGCCAGTAACGCACTCGCAGACTGGGGTAATCATGGGTTAAAATATCGGCCACTGTTTTTTTCTTGTCGCCGGTTAACCACAGCGTTTGAGGTGGCGGTGTTTTCTGTTTGAAAATGCCTGCCAGGAAGTTATCAGACGTTTGGTAAATGCCGCGTGCTGATAGAGCGCCTGTGTACAGGATCATTAACGCGATCAACCAGGTGAATTTTAATAAGTGCATAGTTGCTCTATAAAAATGCAGGGTGCCTGACAGGTACCCTGCTAATTTAACAGTGTAGCAGATTGTTTAAAACTGGTAGCCAATGCCCAGGTTAATGCCTTCCTTTTCGCCTGAGCCACTGTCGTTATCCTGCTTCTGCAGGTCGAGTTTTAACACCACATCTGGATGTGGCCAATAATTAACACCGATATCATATTGCTTCTTCTCGGAATCACTACCATTCCCAGCCTGATTATCCCATTGGTTATAGCGGGCAAACAGGCCAATTTCAGCGTTGATGCGATAGGATGGCTCGAGATAAAAGCCAGACTGTTCGTCAGCTCCGATGGAGGCAGGGCCACTGCCGTCCAGGTCCCAGCTCGCATATAATGCACGTAATTCAAATGGGCCACGCTCCACAACAGCGTGGGCTTCATATAATATTGCGCTACCCGCATCACTGTCATCACCCTGGGTGATATTTTCCTGATATTGAACGGTTGCTGCGAGTTCGATACCTGGGGCGCCTGTCCATTTGAGTCGCCCGGTTGCTGCCAGGTCATGCGCGTCAGCTTTACTGGTTTTCTGGCGACCTTTACGAATAGCATATTTATCAGTGCTGCTGGTGTTTAGCCCTTCATGGATGCCCAGATTGTAACTAAAGCTGTCGCCAAAAATGCCAGTCAGCTCTGCGCCACCTGACCACCAGGTAGATGGAATGATATTCTTTTCGACGGGATTGCGTTCTACGCCGTAGAAGGTATTTGGTTCATGGGTTTCATTGAGGATACCAACGGGTAGAAGAAAGACACCGCCTTTCGCCTGCATGTTTTCATTAAGATCAAATTCAACATAAGCCTGTTCAAGTTCAACTTCACCGCTTTTTCCATCGCCTGATAAGGCGTGCTCCACTTCAAGTTCAGAGAAGAGCCGAATGCTGTCAGAAAATTCATGCCCAAAAAATAATACGAAACGGTGCAGGTCGATTTTCTTTTCGCGAGCGCCATCGTTATCTTCCAGGTTGTTGTAGTGCATTTCACCGTACCCGCCGAGGGTTGTTCTGGATGCGCCCGAGGCACTCTTGCCCGCGCCTTGCATGGATTCGATTTCATTTTGCTGCTGCTGGATGATTTCCCACATTTCTGTAGCGCTCGGCGTATCAGCCTGGACGTTGGCAACGTTCAGGGCGAGCAATAGCCCGATGGTTTTTATTTTTAAAGACATTGTTAAGGTTCCTGTTTGAAATGATCGTTTGATGAAGGAGAGCATACAATATCTTAATGAAAATGCAAATCATTCTCATTAAGATATAGGTATTTGTATAGTCAAACCCTGCAGCTTCAGGTTTGAATTAGAATTTACTCCCTATATGAACGTGGTAAACTACACTGACACTAACTATCAGGAGTGACGTCATGGGTGCAGCAGCTGCCTTTAATCCGGTTTTAACCGATGCCGATGTGAAACTGTCCGAGTCCGCAATGACCAAGATGGCGGAGCTATTCGATAGCGTGGAAGATGATCTGGATGCGTTGCGTGTATTTGTCTCAGGTGGTGGCTGCGGTGGTATGACGTATGGCATGACATTTACAGATACAAAAACACCCTATGATTGCGTTCTGGAAGCAACCGGTTTCAACCTTTATGTCGACAGCATGGCGCTGAGTTATTTGCGCGGTGTGGAAATTGATTATGTTGATCGCCCAAGTGGCTCCAGTTTTGTTTTTAATAATGTTTTTGCTGCAACGGGCGGTTCAGGTGCCTGTGGTGGTTGCGGGTCTGCTGGCGGTGGCTGCGGTTAGTCACACCTTTACATTCTATCGCCAGGGAAATAATGTTGCGCGTGAGCGCGTTGCTTGACCTCTGTGGGTGCGCTAGAGTGAGTTGAACTAGCCAAGGTTTCCCTGCCGATACTGGTGCCTGGCGGTTATAAATATATCGTGCAAAGGCCTTGATTAATTCCCCACAAACAATTCTTTTGGTTGCTCCTCCTGGTAGCTACCGAATCGCAGCTTATTTGAAAGCTGCACTGTTGCTTGATGTCCATGTGGTCATCGCTTCGCCCGGTAAGCATTCGTTAGTATCCGCAGTATTTTCTGGTATTCATGTTGATCTGAATGACCCTGCAGCCATCGGCTTGCTGGTTCAAGCAGCTTTAGCGACCCCCTTTCATGGTGTGATCGCTACCGACGATGCCTCTGTTGAATTAGCCAGCCAAATTGCAAAGAAGCTAGGTCTACCTGGTAATACTCCCGGTGCTGCAAAAATATCCCGTCGCAAAGACCTCGCCAGAACCTGTCTTTCGGCGTCATCAGTTTCGGTGCCTGAGTTTCGAATTGTTCAATTTGCATCACCTCTGGAAGATCAGGTGGTAGGTTTGCATTATCCCGTTGTTGTTAAGCCCGTTGGTTTATCGGCAAGTCGGGGAGTTATTCGTGCCAATAATCAGACCGACTGTTTTGATGCAATCGCAAGAATCCAGAAGATTCTGGACGCAGACGAGACCATCCCCTCAGAAGAAAAAGTCTCTGTACTGATTGAGCGTTTTATTGATGGCCCTGAAGTAGCGATTGAGGGGGTTTTGCATCAGGGTCAGTTTCAGTCACTGGCAATTTTTGATAAACCAGATCCTATGCAAGGCCCTTATTTTGAAGAGACTTATTACGTTACACCGTCTCGATTAACTCAG
>JAZGER010000094.1:0-15438 GCA_036478835.1 Gammaproteobacteria bacterium
AACACTGGAAGAAATAGCCATCGAGAACCGTGACTTCTTTATGGCTGCTGGTGGCGAACAATACGACTACATTCCCTGCCTGAACGACCAGTCTGTACATATCAACGCACTGGCAGACATCATCGACGCACATGTTAAAGGCTGGATGCCAGAGCAGCCTGAAAGCGGGGAAGAATTACAGCTAAGGAAAAGGCGAGCTGGGAAGCTGGGTGCGAAATTTTAATGTAGGTAGCGGATCTACAAAACACTCCCCCACAGGCTGTTATGCATGCTTGATAACCAGCAAATCTGTTTTGCCTACCATCAGCTCCAGTGTCATTCGCAAACGCTTGAATACCCCTTCCTGACGATACGGCAGATTGTGCTTAGCACAAATCTCTTTCACTTTGGTTTGCATCTGCTGATAGTGGTTCAAAGGCAAAGCTGGAAACAAATGATGCTCTATCTGATAATTCAACCAGCCATGCAGAAAATCAATAAAGTCACTACCGCTCTTATAATTAACTGTTCCAATAATCTGACGCAGGTAGAACTCCCCACGACTGCTACTCGACTCCTCAAAACGGTAAATATCAGCCGCCGAATGGTTCGGGATAATCACCAGAAACGAGTGCAGGTTAGCCAACATTTCTGCTAGCAGTGAGGCGAACAACACATTAATCACGGCACCCATGCCGAGCGGCAAAAACAACAAGGGCATCAGAACAAAGCGGAACCCGATATAGGGCAAATAACAGTGGAACCACAAGCGATAACCGTCACCTACAAACGGATTCCATGCATCGAGCCGAAAAAAACTACTGTGCTCTTGTTTGCCTTCACGACGCCTTTCAGCATTGCTCAGAATCTTCACCGTATTCGGCGCATAGTAAGCCGCTTTCCACATACCGGCAAAGGTGATCACAATCAGATAACGCAGCCAAATCGGCAGCCGGGAGTTGCGTAACCACTGCATGTTAATTTCAATATTATCCGGGTCTGCTGCCTCACCAAGATTATAATGGTGCATTTTATTATGCTCATAATCCCAGGCAGCAGGCTCAATCCAGTCCAACCAGTCGATCACACGACGCCAGGCGCCTCTTGCAAAACCTTTACTCGTATACCGTTTGGGGATGCCCGGAACCTTGTCATAGGCACCATGCAAAACCGGGTGCGCCACATTCGCCCAGCGACTGATATTGCCAATGCTGATCAGAAAAGCACCCAGCAAATTCAGCGGGAAAATCCAGGCCATGGAATAGCCCAGAAAAGCAGAAAACCGACCCCAGCGTTCAACCTTCTTCAGGTGCTGGAAATCTTCAAATGTGGGGTCGCCTATCGTCTTTTTGATGGCATCAATATCGTCGGCCAGCTGTTTCTGGTCAACCTGAGCGTAATTAATTTGCATAATAACTGTTAAGTAAGTCAAACCTGTCAATGATTGTGGCGCATTGTACCCGCTAGAGGGTTCGGATTGAAGGCAGCCCAGCAAACAGTCCTGCATTTTGTCATAATAGTTTACAAAGCACTGCCTATTCACAACTTGCTAGTCATTTGGTTCTGAATTTTATTGAAGCGGTCAATAACTGAGGCTTTGCATTACATCACAGCCGCCCACGCAAATCCTGCTCAGCGAAACCACCCACCTCAATAGCACTATTTCGGGTCAATGCAATCGCCTTAAATCGCTCGCCCATTTCTCCCGGCATGGTCAGGGTTTTGCATTCGCTGACAAGTTTGAAAAAGGTTTTCTGATCTGCCGGATCAACTTCACCGATGAAGGCATCCAACCCGTTATTCAACAGGAAATGCGTTTGTGTCGTAAAGCCAGCCACCTGCAAACCGACCTGATCGGCCGCTTCTGCAACTGCGGTGAAATCCACATAGGCGGTAATATCCTGTAAGCCTGGCAAGACGAACGGATCAGGGTGGGCGCGGTGCCGGTAGTGACACATAAGACTACCGCCATGACGTTGAGGATGATAATACTCAGACTGTACGCTACCGTAATCAACGAACACTACCGCACCGGCTGTCAGGCAATCGGCGATTGTTTTTATCCAGGGCCGCAGCATGGGGCTCCATTCTGACTGATAGCCTTCGCACCACTCATGGTTAGCTTGAAGCGCAAGTATCGTGCTCGACATGGCTTCATCAGTTTTTGACATTTTCTGGAAGGCAAAACCCGTATCATTAATGCAAACGCCTTGCTCGACGACCCGGTTATCTGACCAGATGAAACGTTTAACCGATAGTGCATCCAGCACTTCATTGGCAATGACCACACCGTTAATAGTCAGATTTGATACATCATCGATCCACTGAATACGATCTTGCATCTCGGGAATGTCTCTTTCAAAACGCTGGCGCTGACGCTGCTTGAGCGAGGCACTACGCTCTACGATTAGATAACGATCAGGCAAAGCACTTCGCTTACTTAACTCAGACAGAACATCGACAGCCATGACGCCACTGCCAGCGCCAAATTCCAGAATGTCAGGCTGCTCAAAAGACTGTAAAACAGGCGCAATCGAATGCGCAAGACACCGACCAAACAGTGCGCTGGTTTCAGGTGCCGTGATGAAATCCCCTGCTGAGCCAAATTTTTGTAAGCCGTTACTGTAGTACCCTAATCCCGGCGCGTAGAGCGCTATTTCCATGTACTGGTCGAACGGGATAATGCCGCCCGATGTCTGGATTATTTCAGCAATATGCGCTGAGAGATTTTCTGATAAGGCGAGTGCAGCGGCATCGGGCTGTGGAAACCCAGAGGGTAAATTATTCAACGCTTTTCAAAAACGGACGGGTTTCATCGGTTGGCTGGCAACATCAAAGGCATCCCAAAGTTGCTGGTAGGTTTTTTTCTCAACCGGGTGCAGCTTTTCTCCTGCCAGCTCCGCAAGCGGCCCCAACACAAAGGCATATTTCAAAATTTCATCGCGCGGCAACACCAGCCCTTTCTGGTCCAGTATTTCGTTATCGTAAGTCAGCAGATCAAGATCCATTGTTCGGTCATTAAATTTTGAGCCGCCGCGTTTTCTGCCGTGGCTGTCTTCAATTTCATGTAGCTTTTCCACCACCAGGTGTGCGTTGAGCTTTGTATGAAAACCAATCACCAGATTAAAAAAATCATGACCGGAGAAGCCAACCGATTCAGTTTCATACACCTGCGATAAATCCAGTGGGCCAAATTGATTTTCCAGCGCCTTGATCGCAGAGCGGATATTTTTCCGCCGATCCATATTGCTGCCCGCACTGACATAAACATACGCCATACCTGTTAGCTCCTGCTACCACGTTCAATCTGAACGCCGACACCGGACGCCCCTTTGACGGCAGCCGGTTTGTTTATCCTCAGACGCACCCAGGGCACCTGATATTCCTTCATAATCACACTGGCCAGCTTTTCGACCAGCGTTTCCAGCAACTGGCATTCATTTTCACCGGCAATTTCGACCAGACGATCACTGATCGCCTGGTAGTCCAGCGCTTTGGAAATATCATCATTGCTCGCTGCCTCTGCGATATCACAGGCCATCTCAACGTCGAGGCGCACGGTTTGCCGGATTTTCCGCTCCCAGTCGTAAACACCAATCACGGTTTCCAGGTGCAAGTCATTTATAAACGTCATATCCATCGCTACCACTATAAAACAACCCCGCCGGGAGTCAATTACCCATTGACTCAATGGCTGTTTTCTCCGGACAATACGACCATGTTAACAACGACGCTCCTGATCCTGTGTGGCTACCTGTTTGGCAGCCTGTCATCTGCCATCATTATTTGTCGACTGCTGGGCCTGCCCGACCCGCGCAACGATGGCTCAGGGAATCCGGGGACAACCAATGTGCTTCGCCTTGGCGGTAAAAAGGCTGCGGCCGCCACGTTAGCAGGTGACATGTTGAAGGGCCTGATTCCGGTTCTTATTGCCCGTTGGTACGGCGCTGATCTGAACGTACAGTCGCTGGTCGCCGTTGCCGCTTTTCTTGGCCACCTCTACCCGGTCTTTTTTGGCTTCAAGGGAGGCAAGGGCGTGGCAACCGCGTTGGGTGTTCTACTGGGGTTGTACTGGCCGGTGGGTTTGATGACGATTGGCACCTGGCTCGCCGTGGCCTTCCTGTCGAAAATCTCTTCACTCGCCGCGCTCGTCTCCATTTTTCTCACCCCGGCTTATCTCTGGTTTGCCTTGCACGACCCTTTTCCAGTTGTCTGTATGAGCTTTCTGGCTGCACTGCTGTTCTGGCGGCATCGTGAGAATATTGGAAAATTGTTAAACGGTGAGGAAAGCCGGATTGGGGGTAACAAATAACACCCTGATGGTTGTAATATGTAGCGTGCAAAAGTCTTTAGTGTGCAAACAATTTTTGACCCTTCCCCTCTGTCGATACAATTTGAACAATCACCCGCCCATCCTGTGGTGTCAGGCTGTGCTCAACTGGCAACACCCAGCTTTGGGCACGATGCTGCAACGCAACAACTTGCCGTAAATCCTGACTTTGGGGTGCAACAACATCATCTTCGTCGTGGATAACTGAAACATACCGTGCTGTGGGGTGCGGCTGGCGGTTAAGCCAGAACAGCATACTGCCCGGCCGTTCCCGGACCAGTTCATGGTAAAGCGCCTGGGACCGATTCAGTGTATTGGCTCCGAACATTGTCGCTACCCAGGCCAGCGGACTCTTCCCCGCCTTCACTGCGGTTTCTGCCAGTCCAGTGCCCCGATTAGGTGTCGCAATCGTCACGAGTAAGCGGATCGAAAAATCGCTGTGACGCACCATCATCAAGCGGGCCAGCACCCCGCCGGCAGAATGCCCGACCAAAATGATGTCCTCGTCAGGCTGCTCCCTCTGAATAGCCTTAAGATAGGATTGCAGAATATTTTCCTGGACAAAAAACGGCGCTTCAGTTGGCAATGACAGCGTAAAAAAACGTTTAGCATTCACCTTAGGCGTTGGCGCGACGGACTGTAACTGAACCCCGGCAGGCGACTGGCTTAGATGGCCTGCATCAACCCAGCCAGCAGTCACTAACTGGTGGGCTACCCCACTCGTGCGCCAACCGCTACCGTCACCGAGATAACCCTGTATCAGCACCAGATTATCCGCCCAGAGGGTTTGACTACTTAGCAGGCAAATAGCTGCAAACCAGTACAACTGTCTTTTCATTCCTACTCTCTATCATCAAATTGGCACGCGGGTCAGCGTATCCAGCGACCAGCGCGGTTGTATCTTCACTTCAAGATCCAGATGTTCACCCGCCTGTAATCGACAGGCACCGGCATAAGCGATCATGGCGCCGTTATCGGTACAGAATTCCAGGCGCGGATAAAACAACTGAAAACCCTCGGCATCAGCGGCCACCTGCAGCTTTGTTCGTAGCTGTCGGTTAGCGCCAACGCCCCCCGCGATCACTAGCCGGGTATGCCGCGTCTGTTTCAGGGCACGCTGGCATTTTATCAATAAAGTATCGACCACCGCCTGCTCAAACGCGCAGGCAATATCCGCTTTGGTTTGTTCGTCATCCGTGTTTGCCTTTACTGTCGTCAACGCAAAGGTTTTTAAACCACTGAAACTGAAATCCAGACCCGGACGATTGGTCATGGGTCGAGGAAAATGAAATCGCTCAGGGTTGCCCTGTTCCGCGAGCGCCGCCAATGCGGGCCCACCGGGGTAGCCAAGACCTAACAATTTTGCGGTTTTATCAAACGCTTCTCCCACGGCATCATCCAGGCTTTCGCCCAGAACCTGATAGTCCCCAACCGCTTTCACATCCACCAGCAGTGTATGGCCACCGGACACCAGCAACGCAAGGAAAGGAAATTCCGGTTTTGGATCTTCAAGCATTGGGGCCAGGAGATGGCCTTCCATGTGGTGCACGCCTAACGCGGGCACACCCCAGCTCCAGGCCAATGCCCTGCCAACACTGGCGCCGACCAGCAAGGCACCAGCCAGACCTGGGCCAGCGGTATACGCAACGCCATCAATGTCAGCAGCCGAAACACCGGCCTCATCAAATAACTGTCGCGTTAATGGCAGCACTCTACGAATATGATCGCGAGAAGCCAGCTCAGGAACGACGCCGCCGTATTCAGCATGGATCGGAATTTGACTATATAAGGTATGCCCCAGCAGGCCATTATCTGTATCAAACAGGGCCACAGCGGTTTCATCGCAGGAAGATTCAATACCAAGCACTTTCATGCCGCTATGGTACCTTTCAGATGACCTGCTGCAAATGGTTGGCGGAAAAGATTTTACCTTTAGCACTGGCGCTGCTACAATCTGCGCCCTTTATCGAATCCTGAAGAGGTTATGGCTTCATGCCTAATGTACGAGTACGCGAAAACGAACCCTTTGAAGTTGCCATGCGCCGCTTCAAACGCGCCTGTGAAAAAGCCGGTGTATTATCTGATGTCCGCCGCCGTGAGTTTTACGAAAAGCCCACACAGGAACGCAAACGCAAGCAAGCGGCTGCCGTCAAACGGCACATGAAAAAGGTCTCTCGCGATACCACACGTCGCACCCGCCTTTACTGATTCAGCGTCAGCGCATGTCCCTTAAAGACTCTATCCAGCAGGATATGAAAGATGCCATGCGCAGCAAGGACAAAGCGCGCCTGGGTGTTGTCCGCCTAATTCTGGCCGCCATCAAACAGCGCGAAGTCGACGAACGCGTCGAACTGGATGATGCTCAAATACTCATTGTACTGGACAAAATGGCCAAACAGCGCCGTGAGTCTATTGAACAATTTGACAAGGCCGGCCGGGATGACCTGACAAAACAGGAACAGGACGAGCTGGTAATCATCAAATCTTACCTGCCTGAACAACTCACTGATGCCGAAATCGATAGTCTTATCGAAGAGGCTATGGCAACGACAGGCGCCAGCTCAATCAAAGAGATGGGCAAAGTAATGGGCATACTCAAGCCCAAATTACAGGGCCGAGCAGATGTCGGCGCTGTCAGTGGTAAAATCAAAGCTCGACTTTCCAGTTAAAGCCAATCCCTCTTATTTTAGAGCAGGTCTGCTACAGACACGCACAGCACGCCCCATTTAGAACACATCAGCACCCACGCTACTGCTAGAATAAACCATGGCTGGCCTCATTCCCCAAAATTTTATAGATGACCTTCTGAACCGCGTCGATATTGTCGAAGTGATCGATTCACGCGTTGCACTCAAAAAAGCCGGGCGTGACTTCACTGCCTGCTGCCCCTTCCATAACGAAAAAACGCCCTCCTTTACCGTTAGCCAGACCAAGCAGTTTTATCATTGTTTTGGTTGCGGTGCTAACGGTAGCGCCGTCGGATTTTTGATGGAATATGAGCACCTGGAATTCCCTGAAGCCATTGAAGAGCTTGCCAGCATGTCTGGACTGGAAGTCCCTCGTGAGAGCCAACCGCGCGCTGAAAACTGGAAACAACAGGGACCTGATCTTTTCAAAATCCTGCAGCAGGCGGATGCTTTTTTTCAGTCTCAGTTACGCAAGCACCCCGACGCTCCAGTGGCGGTAGAGTACTTGAAAAATCGCGGCCTGAGTGGCGAAATTGCTGCCCGCTTTGGCATAGGGTTCGCACCGCCAGGATGGGAAAATCTCGCCCAACTTGTCGCAAATAACAGCAAAGCGGCCCTCGACCTGGGGTTATTGATAAGGCGTGACGATGGTTCGTCCTACGACCGTTTTCGAAACCGTATTATGTTCCCAATCCGAGACCGACGCGGTCGAGTGATTGGGTTTGGCGGTCGCGTAATGGGCGATGAATCGCCTAAATACATGAACAGCCCGGAAAGCAACGTATTCCATAAAGGCCAGGAACTCTATGGCCTATTTGAAGCGCGCAAAGCCGAGCGTAACCTGCAAAATGTGTTAGTTGTAGAAGGCTATATGGATGTCGTCGCCCTGGCTCAGCACGACATCAATAATGCCGTGGCAACGCTTGGGACAGCGACAACGGATGAGCATCTGCAACGAATTTTCCGCGTGGTTCCTGAAGTTATCTTCTGTTTTGACGGTGATAAGGCTGGCCAAAAGGCTGCCTGGAAGGCGCTGGAGAATATCTTACCGCTGATGCTACAGGGCCGAGAAGCGGGTTTTCTATTTTTACCTGATGGAGAAGACCCGGATAGCCTGGTACGAGCAGAAGGAACGGATCGCTTTCGACAGCGTCTGACGAATGCGACCCCGCTTTCTAGCTTTTTTTATGACCACCTGACCGAACAGGTTGACGTAAGCACAATGGATGGGCGTGCGCGCCTGGCAGAACTAGCCAAACCTTTGTTAAACCGGTTGCCGGATGACCTGTTCAGAGAAATGATGGTGAACAAACTTGCCGAATTAACTCGGCTTGATGCCAGCCTGATTAAACAGCGCGTGATAACGCCGCAAGAGACGATGACCAATAAGCCTCAGCAGCCTCGCGCCAGCAAGCAGGAAATCTCATGCGTTCGTACCGCCATCCAGCTTCTGCTGCATTTTCCCAACCTGGGCGCCAGTATTGACCGCCCTGCCACCTGGGAAAATCTTGAGATCCCTGGAATGCCCCTGTTACTGGAAATGCTTTCATTAACGCAGGAAAAAACCGATATACAGACCGGCGGACTCATTGAACATTGGCGAGACCGTCCGGAAGCGCGACATCTTTCTAGCCTGGCGTCAGATACATTATCGCTAGACGATGATGGCTACCCGGCAGAGTTTCAGGGCGCGCTTCGACGCCTGGATCAAAAGTATCGAAACCAGCGGCTCGATGAGCTCCGGTTCATACCCATTGCCGATCTTTCCACCCAGGAAAAAGAAGAGTTAAAACAACTACTGAGATAATTTTTACGAAATTCGAACCAAGTTCACAGTTTTATGTCACACATCCTATGAAAACCCTGCTATAATACGCTGTTCATTTGACCAGACACGTCTGTCAAATACCGTTATCTATCCAAACAAATAAGCCCAGCAGCGCACACGAGGATACCAGAACGTGATAAATCAGGACCAACAATCGCAGCTCAAAATTCTTATTGCAAAAGGCAAGGAACAAGGCTTTCTGACTTATGCAGAAGTCAACGATCACCTGCCAAATGAAATTGTAGACCCTGAACAGATCGAAGGCATCATCAGCATGATCAATGACATGGGCATTACCGTCCATGAAGTCGCACCGGATGCTGATGCACTGCTGCTATCAAATAACAACGCCAGCACCGATGAAGTTGCTGCTGAAGAAGCCGCTGCCGCTCTTGCGACTGTTGATAGCGAATTCGGCCGCACCACTGACCCTGTGCGGATGTACATGCGCGAAATGGGTACAGTCGAACTGCTGACTCGCGAAGGCGAAATCGAGATTGCCAAACGCATAGAAGATGGCCTGGGCCAGGTGTACTCTGCCCTGGCCAGCTACCCCTCTTCATGCGCGACGCTGGTGCGTGAATACCTGAAATTTGCCACAGGTGATGCAAGGATTGCAGATATCATGCATTCCTTTATCGACCCTGATGCAGAAGAGGAACCTATTCCGACAGCCGGTGCTCGCCAGGAAAAAGACGATGAAGAAACACCGGTTGATACTGGGCCAGACCCAGAAGAAATCCGTGCCTTTTTTACTGCGCTGGGCGACCTCCATAAAAAAGGCCTAACGCTCGCGGAAGGCGGCGAAAAAAACCAGGGAAAACTGGAAAAAGTCCGCGCAGATATTTCTGAAAAACTCCGCTTCATCAAGCTGTCACCACGCATGATCGAAACACTCACCTCGCAGCTGCGTGCTGACATCAGGAAAATCCGTTCTCACGAAAGAGTCATTATGGACATTTGTGTCCACCAGGCACACATGCCACGGAAGGATTTCATTACGTCATTCCCAGACAACGAAACCGACATGGAATGGCTGGACCAGCAAATCAATGGTGACCACAAGTATTCCGCAATACTGGCAGAGCATCGCACTGAAATTCTCCGCTCTCAGACGAAACTCCTGAACATTCAGAAAGAAAATAATCTGAGAATAAAGAGCATCAAAGACATTAATCGCCGCATGTCTATTGGCGAAGCCAAGGCGCGGCGGGCGAAAAAAGAAATGGTCGAGGCCAACCTTCGCCTGGTGATTTCAATTGCAAAAAAATACACCAATCGTGGCCTGCAGTTCCTTGACCTTATCCAGGAAGGCAATATCGGCTTAATGAAGGCCGTCGATAAATTTGAGTACCGTCGCGGGTATAAATTTTCTACCTATGCGACCTGGTGGATCAGACAGGCAATTACTCGATCCATTGCCGATCAGGCCAGAACGATTCGTATCCCGGTGCATATGATTGAAACTATTAATAAACTCAATCGTATCTCGCGTCAGATGCTACAGGAAATTGGTCGTGAACCCACGCCTGAAGAACTGGCAGACCGGATGGATTTACCTGAAGACAAAGTACGCAAGGTAATGAAAATTGCCAAAGAACCTATTTCGATGGAAACCCCTATCGGTGATGATGAAGATTCTCATCTGGGTGATTTTATCGAAGACAGCAATATTGACTCGCCCATTGATTCAGCGTCTACCGAAGGCCTGCGAGAAACGACTCAGGGCGTCCTCTCCGGTCTGACCCCCAGAGAAGCCAAAGTGCTGAGAATGCGCTTTGGTATCGACATGAATACCGACCACACGCTTGAGGAAGTCGGCAAACAGTTCGACGTTACCCGTGAGCGTATTCGTCAGATTGAAGCCAAGGCGCTACGCAAGCTGCGCCACCCTTCCCGATCTGAACAACTACGTAGTTTTCTTGAAGTAGAATAGTATTATTTCTGTAACTCACTACCGACACTGGTTCGGTAGTGAGAATAGAGATTTAGCCCTTCCCGCATACTCTTTCGAACTTCCACGTAATCCATACTCTGAATCTTTGACACGACCCTAAATACAACATCGACTAGCCACGGAAAACAACAGACCAATAGATAACCATAACTATTTACTGCTACAATACTCGCTGTTTTGGGCCTGTAGCTCAGTTGGTTAGAGCAGGGGACTCATAATCCCTTGGTCGTAGGTTCGAGTCCTACCGGGCCCACCAAAATAAAGCTTAGCCGCATCTTGAATATGCCTCATTTACCAACATAGCAATGGCATCACCCCTAATTTTTTCTAACAACCGGTGATTTAGGAATTATCAGTGAGAATCACTCTGATCAATGTGAGAATTTTTTCCCCTGTAAAGCACTGCCTTGTTTTTTCAATAATCAATCGAGTCTGGTCGAGTAGACGGCTCTCCCAATAAGCTAACCAATGATTCGATAATACTTTTATTGCACACTTCGCTACACGTAGCTACTATGTGATTCTAATCATTGCTTTTCTCATCAGTTGTTTACCACGCTCCCCTCAGAACAGTGCTTGCACTATTTACGCACACGGCTCCTCGACAACACTCTTCACCTTGAAGCAGACAATAAGCTCATGTTATTCGTGGGTTCGGTAGCGGATACAGCTTACGCAGTTAGTAAACTTTTCCCATGATTATAGGCGCTTTCTAGCATGCGTATTGGATTACCCCCTTCCATACCATGTTCCCTTGCCAGTGCCATGTTGACTCAAATGTTTGGCACTCACTAATAACTGCAGGTGTTTTTTGACAGTGTTGCGGTTAGCACCAGTCATTTGAACAATCTGCCCAATCGTTATTTGTCCATGGTCTTTTGCAAGCTCCAGAATGGCTATCGATAACTCAGGCAGTTTTCCAACCAGAAGGCGCTCGCGTTCAATCTTGCTATTTAACCGCTGTTTCTGCTTTTGTAACACCTTCAGAAAATATAGCACCCAAGGTTGCCAATTCGGAGCATCGCTACGAATAGTGCCTTGCGTACGTCGAAGGGCTAGGTAGTAGCCTTCTTTAGCTTGCTCAATAACGCTTTCCAATGAGCTGTAGGGCACATAGGCATAGCCGCTTCGCAAAAGCAGTAGCGTTGTGAGTATACGCGATAACCGACCATTACCATCTTGAAACGGATGTATCTCTAGAAACACCACATTAAACACAGCAGCCGATAATAATGGATGGAGGTGCTTTTCTTTCAGGGCAGTGTTTATCCACTCTACAAGCTCAACCATTAATCCCGGCGTATCGAAAGGCGTTGCTGTTTCAAAAACAACACCGATTTCTTTACCACTTTCATCAAAGGCGCTGACACTGTTGGAGTGTGTTTTGTAATTGCCTCGGTGACGCTCATCCTTCGTGCTGTAAACGAGTAAGTCACGATGCAACTGTTTAATATGGTTTTCTGTTATGTCGATGGCATCCGCATTTACAAAAATCGTTTCCATGGCATCCGCGTATCCAGCTACTTCTTGCTCATCACGCGTATCAATTTTTTTAATTTCAAGATTTGATAGAAACTGTTCAACCTGTTTATCTGTGAGTTTGCTGCCTTCAATACGCGTGGATGATCCGATACTTTCGATGGTTGCTACTCGGCGTAAGGCCGAGAGTCGTTCGGGCGCAAGAGTGCTCAGTGCTCTCCAGGCTCCCTTGAATTCATCAATTTCAGCGATAAGCGAGAGTATTTCGTTGGTAATCTCTAAAGTGTCGGCATTTAAAGGCATACCCAAATATATACCCATAAATACCCATAAAAGCAAGTGTTTTATTAATACACTCAATTAGATACCCAATAACACCCAAAAACTGAGAGTCATTACACATCCATTCAAACTCAAGAAAAATGACGGTTTCTACCTTGCTACTCGCCAGGCAGACACTCCGCAATTTTTCTGGACTTTTACACCCCCGCCTAGTCGCCAGAGGCTCATGAGCAGCGCAAATGCTGGGATACACAACACCCTATGAAGTCGTTGAAGAACTCACCGGCATCAAGCAAGATACTTTAATCGGTTATGCACTTATTACTTGAATTCAGGTTGCTTAAGTGAAGCGTGGGAACATTGAATCTGCGTTTTTCCGTAGCAATCAATTCACTCAAATTCCATTTGTCTAAATATCTCGCCCGCATTCGATCGATACAGTTCAAACCAGGTATCCAGATGAGAATATCGGGACTGATCAATTTTGTAGGCATCATTTAGCATGCCGTCTTCATCCAGCACTTTCTGGACTTCCTCGCGCATATACATAAGGTAATCTCGGGTGTATTTTGTCACTTCTGCCATCGTGGTAGGCACCCCGTGACCGGGTATAACCACTGTCGCACCCAACGCAGAAAATTTCTTCCAGGTTTCCAGCCACCCCGCTGTGTTTGTTTCTTCGAAAACGGGCAGGAGTCTTTCGTGAAAAGCCATATCACCCGTGATAATCAGCTTTTCCTCTGGCAACCAGACCATGGCATCACCGGGACTATGCGCTGGCCCTAAATGCAGCAATTCAATTGTCCGATTTCCCATCTTGATCACGCGTTTTTCATCAAAGGTTTCGTCGGGTGCCACTAATTTTGTTCTGAACGCCTTGTCACGATTCCGGGCCAGCATTCGATCAAGCACCTCTTCTCCATCGTGTGCGATAACGCTTGCCGTATCTTTATGCGCGATGACAGGAACCCCCTGCTCTTGCCAGTAATTTGATCCGAGCATCGCGTGCCCCTGGCCATTTTCCAGCACGACATATTTAACCGGTTGTTTTGTTATCTTTTTTATTTCATCGTGCAAACTTTTAGCCAACAGATAGTTGTCACCTGCATTCACAACCAGCACGCCATCATCAGAAATGATGAAGGACAGGTTATTGTTATGACCTGAATTTTCATAACTGGGGGGTGCCGTCGCTCCGATGGCAGACCAGACCCCAGGCACAACTTCTTGCGGCAGGCTAAATAAAAATGAATCGATTGCTTTGTCAACGACCTTGACTGGCAACCCTGCTGCCTTCCAGTGATAAAACCCGTCAGAGTAATTCTTAACGTTCGTGTATCCCAACTTCATTAGCGTATCTACCGCCAGCACGCTGCGCTGATTCACGCCACAATAAACAACGATAGCCGTCTCTTTATCTGTCACATATGAATCTATCTGAAACTCAATCCAGCCACGCAAAATATTAAAATGCTTATCGGTATCAATGCTGCCACCACGCAACGCAATCTCTGCAGGCGTTCGAACATCAATCAGCACGGTTTCAGGCTGTTTTTTGAGCATGTCGCTTAACTGCCGCGTATTGATATTCGTGATGCGCCGGTTTACCACCTCAAGCATAGCTGCGGCCTGTTTCGTTAAGGGCGGGCCCTGTACCAGGGCTTCTATCCTGGCTTCTGGTATTACCGGCGCAGAGGGCACAGCGTTATCATTTGCCTCTACTTTCAGGCTCAAAAAACAGATAGCGCCCATTATTGTTAAGGTCATTTTGTGCATAATCTTTTCAGTCAATTGATTAGGTAATACTCAGTTTATTCCAATATAATCTGTCTGTAAAAGAATTAGCGGGCATGAAGTTATCCGTTACCGTGAAAGCGATAAGAATTTCAAAATGTCTAATGGCAGAAAATTCCAAGAGCTACGGTGACATCCAACTTCTTCCTACCTGAAATGTTTTACAAAAAAATAAACAATAAAGTCAGCGCCTGATGCTATATTTTTCTCCTGCTGTAATTATAGAATAAGCATTCTAAGCCGGGCATTTTTAATTATGTACGAGGAGTAGAGTTTTTACTACTCATACGAATAAATCCTTTCTACAAATCAAAACCACCACTAATTATAAAATTCTGAAGCAATTTATCTACTTTCATATTTACCTTGAAAGGTGAAATACTGGCGCTTTCCAATTCTTCAAAATAAGCTTTGGCTTTAGCATTATCAACGCAGCTTTTCAAATCATCAAAACGGCCAAATTCATTGATATTGGCATCTGTTAGCCCAGTATTCATCATGCTGCTTAACTTGGCGTTAAATGTCGCAATGTCTTCGGCATCTGCCTTACTCAGCACATTAACAAGGTCTGTTACTTGTGTGTTTTTAGCACTCGCCTGATATTCGGTAATGTACTGCCTGAAAGTTTTACCCGCTTCGGGTATCACATCGCCACGTTGCACATCATTCAAAAACAGATTGGCAATTTTTTGCTCTTCTTGTGTCAGTGTTGCAAAGGACTTATGCAGCTCATCGACCGTTTTTTGAATCGCTTCGCTATTCACATCACCTTGCCCAACGATTGTCAGGTATTTTTCAAAGCGCGAATTCATATAATCCGCATCTATTTTACCTGTGTCGATTTCAGTTAAATGACCAGAAAGTTCAAACGGCACATCACCTCCACCTCCACCTCCAGATAATTCTTTATAGCGCAATACTAGTGTCAAATAGATTGTTTCATCAAAGCCAAGCGTGACTTGTGTTTTGTTTTTTCCCTTGCCATGACTATCTTTGTCAAAGTCAAAAGCATAAACCAGCTTGCTCCACGTAAAGCCCTGAATTTTAGCGGCTTCTAAATACTCATTTAAGCCTGTAAACAGCTTGACAAATTGTCCGCATA
>JAZGER010000095.1:0-3320 GCA_036478835.1 Gammaproteobacteria bacterium
TTGAGCTGGCCGAGCCATCGATCCCGGACGGTTTGAGTGGGCTGATTAATGATGGTTTCAGTGACATTATTGTAGTGCCTTATTTCCTGTCGGCTGGTCGGCATGTAACCGAGGATATTCCCGGTGAAGTCGCCATCATTACTGCTGCTTATCCTGATGTCATGATTCGTATCGCACCTTATCTAGGAATGGCGCAGGGTGTGACACGGCTGCTGCTTGACCAAGCAGCAATAAATGGCTAATGCAAATCTGCTGGATGCGACTGCTTGTCCAAGAATGAAATAATGTTCTTACAACTATGCATGCATGTCTACCCTACAATGATGGGTCTAAGTATTACCAACCCTCCCTCTCGGCTTACATTCCCCTTTACCAGAACCCCAATCCCACCTAAACTGCCAAACACCGTCATTATTCAGTAAATATCAATCTGTTATTGTAAAAATCCGGCGATCTGCCGTTTATAGGCTATACATAAAACTTACCCAGCCTTCAGGGCAGTCAAGCCGGAGAATAGAGAGCCATGGATTATTTTGTAAAGCCACACGGTGGAAAACTGGTCAATCTGCTGGTTGACCCGGATCAGGCTGAATCACTCAAAACCGAATCTCAGCAATTCGCCTCCCTGACGCTCAGCAAGCGCCAGTTGTGTGACCTTGAGCTTTTGATGAACGGCGCATTTTCACCCCTGACGGGCTTCCTGAATCAGGCTGATTACACATCGGTTATTGAGCACATGACGCTGGCAAACGGAACCATCTGGCCCATCCCCAATGTCCTGGATGTGCCACAGGCATTTGCAGACAAGTTGAAGCCAGGACAAAAGATCGCACTGCGTGATACGGAGGGCTTTATGCCTGCCGTACTGACCGTTGAGGATATCTGGCAGCCGGACAAAGAAGTAGAAGCCGAAAAAGTCTATAACACAACGTCATTATTCCACCCTGGCGTGCGCTACCTAATGGAGTCTGTCCATCCTGTCTATATAAGCGGTACGATTGAAGGCATCGAACAACCGGCGCATTTTGATTTTGAAAGCCTGTGGGACAGCCCTGAAGAAATGCGTGCACTGTTCAAAAAAATGGGCTGGCGCCGTGTTGTCGCCTTTCAAACCTCAAAACCCATGCACCGCCTGCAACGTGAGATAACTTTGCAAGCTGCCAAAGATATTCAGGGTCATATTTTATTGCACCCGACAGTCGGCATGACTAAACCCGGTGATCTCCAGTACTACGCTCGTGTTCACTGTTACCAGGCCATCCGCCAACACTTTCCACACAAGCTTGCCATGTTGTCATTGTTACCCTTAGCGATGCGTATGGCCGGTCCCAGAGAAGCACTCTGGCACGCCCTTGTCAGCAAAAACTACGGCTGCTCACACCAGATCATAGGCCCCAAACACGCCTACCCGCCAGTGTTCAATAATTCACTACATGCCCAATCCCCTCTCCCTCAGGGAGAGAAACATTCTTTCTATCCCGACTACGCTGCCCAGGAACTACTCAAAGAATACGCAGATAAAATCGATATAGAAATACTCCCAATAGAGGCCATGCACTACGTACCAGCAAAAGACAAATTCCTGCCCGTCTCAACAATCGAAGAACAAAATCTGGACAGCATCGAATACACCGATGCTCAACTTAAAAATGACCTAGCCAACGGAGAAGAAATCCCCGATTGGTTCAGCTATCCGGAAGTCGTTAGCAATTTACGTAAAGTCTATCCACCTAAAAGCAAGCAAGGCCTGACTTTGTTTTTTACCGGGCTGTCTGGCTCTGGAAAATCAACACTGGCCAAAATTATTTATGCCAAGCTGGTCGAAGCCGGTGGCCGCGCAGTGACACTGTTGGACGGCGATATTGTCCGGCTGCAACTGTCCAGTGAACTGGGCTTTTCAAAACCACACCGTAATCTTAATGTTAGCCGAATCGGTTATGTGGCCAGCGAAATCACCAAGAACAACGGGGTAGCCATCTGCGCGCCCATCGCTCCTTATACTGCAATGCGAAGTTCAGTACGTGAAATGATCGAGCCACACGGTACCTTTATAGAAATACATGTGGCAACGCCACTGGAAACTTGTGAAGCGCGTGACCGGAAAGGTTTGTATGCAAAAGCGCGGAGGGGGGAGATTCCTGAATTTACTGGAATTAGTGATCCTTACGAAATTCCCGAACATCCTGAATTAAGAGTGGATACAACCGACCTTAGTCCAATGGAAGCAGCGCAGGAGATATTTCTTTATTTATTGCGTGATGGGTATCTCGATACAGCAGATAATTCTGCTAAATGATGCCTCATTTGCGATTAAATAAATACGAGTAACGAAAACTATGAAAGGTATCATCCTTGCCGGTGGCTCCGGCACCAGGCTTTATCCACTCACACGGTCTGTCAGCAAGCAGCTTATGCCAGTGTACGACAAGCCGATGATCTATTATCCACTGTCCACACTCATGCTGGCAGGTATCCGGGATATTCTGCTTATCACTACCCCTGATGATGTATCTGCCTTTCAACGGCTACTGGGCGATGGCAGTCAATTTGGTCTTAATCTTCAGTACGCCGTACAGCCTGAGCCGGAAGGGCTGGCGCAGGCATTTATTATTGGACGAAATTTCATAGGTAATGATAAGTGCAGCCTGATCCTGGGCGATAATATTTTTTACGGGCATGGCATGGGAACAAATCTGGCGCGGGCAGTCGAATGTGAATCTGGGGCCACCGTATTTGCTTACAGGGTGAGTGATCCTGAACGCTATGGTGTGGTAGAGTTTGATAAACAGTATCACGCGGTATCAATCGAAGAAAAGCCAGAGAAACCACGCTCGCACTTCGCTGTCACAGGCCTGTATTTTTATGATAATCAGGTGGTAGATATTGCTGCAGAGCTCAAGCCCTCACCGCGCGGTGAACTGGAAATTACCGATGTAAATATTCACTATCTAAAACAGGGCAACCTGCATGTAGAAATACTGGGTCGAGGCACGGCCTGGCTGGATACCGGCACACATGAATCTCTGTTGCAGGCGGCTAATTTTATTGAAACAGTGGAAAAACGCCAGGGATTAAAAGTCTGTTGTGTTGAAGAGATAGCTTACCGTTGTGGTTACATCAATAAGGAACAACTCCAAGCCTTGGCCAAACCACTGGCAAAGAATGGCTATGGTCAATATCTCCTGGAATTACTCGAAGAAGATTATCCTCTATGAAAATTATACCGACTGCAATACCGGACGTATTGTTGATCGAGCCAGACGTGTTTGGTGACAACCGTGGTTTTTTCATGGAAACCTGGCATCGGCAGAAATACGCTG
>JAZGER010000096.1:0-12475 GCA_036478835.1 Gammaproteobacteria bacterium
AACGCCGTTGTTTTTGCATTTGGTGGTTCCGGTTTGTTTGCGACCTCTTATTATGTGGTGCAGCGCACCTGCCAGGTACGCTTATTCAGTGACAAGTTAGCGGCATTTACTTTCTGGGGCTGGACACTGGTCATCGTGTTAGCAGCGATTACCCTGCCGCTAGGAATTACCAGTAGTAAGGAATACGCAGAGCTTGAATGGCCGATAGATATACTCATTACGTTTGTCTGGGTGTCTTATGCCATCGTCTTTTTTGGCACGATCATGAGGCGTAAGGTGACGCACATTTATGTGGCTAACTGGTTCTTTGGCGCCTTCATCCTGACGGTTGCAGTTTTACATATAGTGAACAGTGCGGCTATCCCAGTCAGCTTAACAAAGTCCTACTCCGTTTATCCTGGCGCCATCGATGCCATGGTGCAGTGGTGGTATGGGCATAATGCCGTTGGGTTTTTCCTGACAGCGGGTTTTCTCGGCATTATGTATTATTTTATTCCCAAGCAGGCGAATCGCCCGATCTATTCATACCGCTTATCAGTGGTGCATTTCTGGGCGCTGATTTCGACCTATATGTGGGCTGGCCCACATCACCTGCATTACACGGCACTGCCAGCCTGGACCCAGTCCCTGGGAATGATCTTCTCACTGATTCTGCTGGCACCCAGCTGGGGCGGCATGATTAACGGCATGATGACCATGTCTGGTGCCTGGCATAAATTGCGTGACGATCCTATTCTAAAGTTCCTGGTGGTCTCTTTGTCCTTTTATGGGATGTCCACATTCGAAGGCCCCATGATGGCTATCAAGACAGTGAATGCGTTATCACATTACACCGACTGGACGATCGGGCACGTGCATTCCGGTGCATTAGGCTGGGTTGCAATGGTGACTATCGGTGCGGTTTATTTCTTGATCCCTCGGTTATTTAATCGCGAGGCGATGTATTCCATCAAGCTTATTGACTGGCATTTCTGGATGTCAACAATCGGCGTGGTGCTCTATGTTGTGTCGATGTGGATATCCGGCATCATGCAAGGTTTGATGTGGCGAGCCGTCAATGACGATGGGACACTAACCTATAGTTTTGTAGAATCACTGGAAGCCATGTACCCATTTTACTTTGTTCGCTTCCTGGGCGGTGCGCTATTCCTGGCCGGTATGTTTATCATGGCCTATAACGTCCATAAAACAATTTCCGGAGCTAAACCGGCAATCGAATCCATTCCACAAACTGCCTGAAGGAGAGCCGCAATGAGTCATGAAGTTGTAGAAAAAAATATTGGATTGATGGCCTTTTTGATCGTGCTGGTTATCAGCATTGGTGGGCTGGTCGAAATTGTTCCACTGTTCTTTCTTAAAAGTACGACGCAACCAGTTGCAGGATTGAAACCTTATACGGCGCTTCAACTGGAAGGTAGAGATGTGTATGTGCGTGAAGGCTGTTACTTGTGTCACTCACAAATGATTCGTCCTTTCCGGGCTGAAACTGAACGCTACGGGCATTACTCGGTGGCGGGTGAGTTTGTTTACGATCATCCTTTTCAGTGGGGATCAAAACGCACGGGGCCTGACCTGGCGAGAGTGGGTGGGCGTTACAGTGATGACTGGCACCGTGTGCATTTGATAAGCCCTCGTGACGTTGTGCCCGAGTCCAACATGCCTGGTTTCCCCTGGTTGGCTGAAAACGTGCTGGACGGAAAACTCACGCCGAAGAAATTATCCATTATGCGTACGTTGGGCGTGCCTTACACCGATGAAGAGGTTGCTGCGGCAACGGAGGCAGTGAAAGGTAAAACAGAAATGGATGCCATGATTGCTTACCTGCAAGTCATGGGTACAGCCATTTCCTCAAGGAGGTAACGATGGATATCAATACGTTTCGCGGGATTTCTACCTTACTTGCCTTCATAGCATTCATTGGCGTCTGGGTCTGGGCCTGGAGTAGCAAACGTAAAAGTGCATTTGATGAGGCTGCAAATCTGCCCTTTGAAGATGACGACCTGGATAAAAATAGTAAAAATGAGGGTGATCAATAATGGCTGCCGATGAATTTGAATTTACCAGTAATTTCTGGAATATCTGGATTATTGTTTTGACGGTTGGCAACATCCTCGCTTGCTGGTGGTTGATACGCTGGACATCAAAAGAACGTCCAGGAGAATCTGCGATGGGAGATGCGACGGGACATGTTTGGGACGAAACATTATCTGAACTGAATAATCCATTGCCTCGTTGGTGGTTATGGATGTTTTACCTATCGATGATTTTCAGTGCAATATATCTGGTTTTATATCCCGGCCTGGGAACTTTTAGAGGCGTCCTGAACTGGACTCAGCAGGGTGAATATGAAGCTGAAGTACAGGCAGCGGATGCTAAATATGGTCCCCTGTTCGCCAAATATGCGGCCGTGCCTGTCGCGGCGTTGGCCAGTGATGACGCAGCACTCAAAGTTGGTAAACGTTTATTTGTGAATTACTGCTCCAGTTGTCATGGATCAGATGCCGGCGGTGCACCTGGCTTCCCCAGCCTGAAAGATGCTGACTGGTTATATGGAGGTCAACCTGAGGCAATTACTGCCAGTATTCTGGATGGACGAACAGGCGCTATGCCACCGTGGAAAGCGGTGTTACAGGATAGTGGTGTTGATGAAGTATCTGCTTATGTGATGAGTTTGAGTGGGCGTGATGTTGATACGGCAAAGGTCGCCACTGGCAAAGGTCATTACGCCACCTACTGTGCTGCCTGTCATGGAGCAGAAGGCGGGGGTAACCAGGCATTGGGTGCGCCTGATTTGACGGATAACACCTGGTTGTATGGTGGCTCGCCTGGCGTCATCAGGAAGACGATTGCTGAAGGGCGTACTGGAATCATGCCGCCACATCGGGATTTTCTGGGTGAAGACAAGGTGCATTTGATCGCCACCTATATCTACAGTCTGTCTCAGGGAAAATAATCCTTCATGTCCGAAGCGAAAACAGAGTCGACTGTTGATTCAGCGTTCTACGCCAGGCACAAGAAAGTTTATCCGCGGCAGGTTAGTGGGTTATTTGCCAATCTGAGATTGCTCGGCGTTTTATCTCTGCTAGGATTGTTTTATGGCGTGGCGTGGTTGAACTGGGATGGTCACCAGGCCGTGCTGTTTGATTTGCCGGCACGTAAATTTTATATTTTCTTCTTAACCTTCTGGCCTCAGGATTTTTTCTTTTTTGCCTGGCTGTTAGTGATAGCGGCGTTAGCTCTGTTTTTCTTCACGGCACTTGCGGGGCGCTTGTGGTGTGGTTATGCCTGTCCTCAAACTGTCTGGACAGAGGCGTTTTTGTGGATCGAGCGAAAAATTGAGGGCTCGAGAAACCAACAGATAAAGCGCGATGGCAAGGCGATGAGCGCGAGTAAGTTTCGTGTTAAAGCGCTTAAGCATTTTATCTGGTTAGCGCTTGCGCTTTTTACCGGCTTCACCTTTGTGGGTTATTTTACACCCATCCGTGAACTGGCAGTGAGTATGCTGAATTTCACACTCGGTCCCTGGGAAACATTCTGGATTTTTTTCTACGGGTTCGCGACCTACGGAAATGCTGGCTGGATGCGTGAGCAGGTCTGTATTTATATGTGCCCCTATGCACGTTTCCAGAGTGCCATGTTTGATAAAGATACGCTGGTTATCTCTTATGATGAGCCACGTGGGGAGCCGCGTGGTTCGCGTAAGAGAGGCGTGAATTCTGCTGAAAAAGGCCTGGGTGACTGTGTAGATTGCACCTTGTGTGTGCAGGTTTGCCCAACGGGTATCGATATTCGGAATGGTATGCAATATGAATGTATTGGGTGTGCGGCCTGCATTGATGTTTGCGATCAGGTGATGGGTAAAATGGGCTATGAGAAAGGTCTGGTTCGTTACACAACCGAAAATGCCATGGCGGGAGCCAGGAGTAAAACGCTGCGCCCCAGAATCGTTATGTATATCATTTTACTGATGGCGCTCACTATTGGCCTAGTCTATGCTATTTCACAACGGGTACCGCTTGAGCTGGATATTATTCGAGACCGTAACAGCCTGTACAGAGAAACGAATCAGGGGCTGGTTGAAAATGTCTATAGTCTGCGGCTGATTAATATGGATGATGAGCCGCACAGTTATAAATTATCCATATCCGGTATTGAAGGGATGCAGCTTGTTATGCAAAAGGCTGACATTAAACTCGATTCTGGTGAGATTCTGGCCGTCCCCGTTTCTATTCAGATAGATCCCATTGTCTTAACGAGCGCGTCGAGCGATATATATTTTCATCTGGTGGCAACGGATAATCCGGCCCTTTCCAGGGTTGAAGTAGGGCGGTTCGTAGGCCCCATAGTGAGGTAAAAAGGATGCAGGCAACAGAAACTATAGACAGTCAATTACCCTGGTACCGTCAATTTTGGCCATGGTTTATTATTAGTATTCCACTGGCCACTGTGATTGCAGGTATCGCCACGATTATTCTGGCGATTAACTCGCCAAA
The DNA here is from genome assembly GCA_036478835.1 of Gammaproteobacteria bacterium. Lineage (GTDB taxonomy): Bacteria > Pseudomonadota > Gammaproteobacteria > DSM-19610 > DSM-19610 > JAZGER01. Next base: position 4,494 of record JAZGER010000096.1, read on the forward strand.
CTCGATGGTCGTGGATAATTACTACAAGGAAGGCCTGGCAATCAATGAGGAAAAACTGCGTTTCCAAAATGCTGCTGACCTGGGTATTGAGGGTTTGCTGAGAACGACGGCGAGTGAAATGATCTTGCAATTGAGTAGTCAGCAACCGGAAAATGAAGAACAGCTGGAGTTGCGACTCGTGCATGCGACCCGTGCTGATTTGGATCGTACAATTACATTGCTGCATGATAATGGCAATACTTACAGGGCTGATTTCACTGGCTTACTGGCAGGTAGCTGGTATCTGCATTTACAGCCGCCGGGTAAAGATTGGGAAATTCGTGAGAAAGTGAGTGTAAGCGGCCCGTTTCAGGCGCGGTTAACTGCAGATTAAAAGACCATTGTGAATATGTAACGGAAAATTTATGAGTGAAGAAAATGAACAGAACATTCCTGTTATTCAGCGAATCATTGCGATTTTATGGCCGTCGTTTATTTTATCGGGTGTTGCCACCGGTGTTTTTTTTACTGTATTCGATCCCGATGATTTAATCACCAGTGCCGGCCAGGTGACGATGAGTCGAATGGCCGTCTATTCTATTGGATTTTTTCTTTTCTGGTTGCTGACCACGTTAAGCAGTACGCTGACCTGTTATTTTCGCAAGCCCCGCAAGACGGTAAATCCTGATCGATAGTTTTTACAGGTTTATTATGGAAAAATCAGCTCAGGTAATGTGCTGGATCGAGTATTTTCAAGCGGTTTGTTATCAACAGCATGGAAGCTGAAAACGGCAGAAAATTTAATTGATGAACTCTGGTTCCTGCCAGCGGCATGTAACGTTTTGCAGTGGAAGAACATAACATCCCCCTTGTTCAGTTCAACATCTATGCTTTGCTCGATGAGCGTAGCGTTTTTATTGTTATTGGCCTGAAAAAACTGCTCAGGCCCCAGCTGCGAATTGTCAATATCAAGCCGGTGTGACCCCGGGATGACTTTCATGCCTCCATTTTCAGGGTATTCCCGACCCAGCGCCAACCAGACATTGACCAGTTCAGGTCGCTGGAAAGACCAGTAACGAATGTCCTGGTGCCAGTGGGTATCACTACTGAAGTCCGGGTGTTTGGTCATAATGCAGTTGTGATGAGAGAGTGACATGGCCAGATGGTCGCCGAGTAATTGTCTAAGGCGGCCCTGTAATGCAGGGTCGTTGACCCATTGAGTGATTATCGGGTCACGCGCCTGGGCCTGAAGCAGTCGGCGTATGGTTTCGCCGCCTGTCTCCTTACGCGAAGCCGGGGCGCCGGGATAGTGAAGATCGGCCTCGTATTCGACAGGCGCTTTCTGGCGTTGCAACTGATCTCTGCTCAAGCTGACCAGTTGATCGCAATAGTCCCGGTTGACCATCTGGCGAACCACCAGATAACCCTCTTCATCAAAGCGTGCGAGATCCGAAGGTGAAAAACTTACCGAGATCGTTTTACAGGCTACGGATTGAGAATTTACTGGCATCTTGTCAATTTACTGATCATTAATCAGTGAAGCCTAACATGCTGCGTTTTAGCCTGGAATAGTCAACAGGAGAATAATAAGGACTTTTGTTAAGTGTTATTCCTGAATGCCGCTGCAATGGCTATAAACCTTTCAAAGGTAGTCGAGATGATCTGGGAAGCCTGGTTGACCGTGATCGTTGTTGTTGCGTGCTTTGTTGCCCTGGCACGCAACAGAATTTCGCCGGATGTCATCATGATGGCCGGTCTGGGGGTCTTGTTAATTTCGGGTGTGTTGACACCGAAGCAAGCACTCGCCGGCTTGGCGAATGAAGGTATGGTAACCGTCGCAATTTTGTATGTGGTTGTGACGGGTATAAAAGAAACCGGTGGCCTTTCCTGGATCGTTGAAAATTTACTGGGTAAACCGGCTTCACGTTCTCACGCGCAGATAAAATTAATGGCGCCAGTCGCCATCATCAGCGCATTTCTCAATAACACACCGGTGGTCGCGCTGTATGTGCCGGCTGTTCAGGACTGGGCAAAGCGCTACAAATTACCCGTTTCACAACTAATGATTCCCCTGAGTTATGCGTCGATTGCTGGCGGTACCTGTACCTTGATAGGCACTAGCACCAATCTACTGGTAAACGGACTATTGATTCAAGAAACTGGTACACAGGCTCTGCAGATGTTTGATCTGATGTGGATCGGTGTGCCCGTGACAATAATGGTATTAGGATTTGTTTTGTTATTCAGCGAGCGGTTATTACCCGATAGAACCCCGGCAATCACCCGGTTCGGCAATCTGCGTGAATACACCGTTGAAATGGAAGTTGAAGCGGAAAGTGTTTTGAATGGACGTAGCATCGAACAAGCCGGGTTGCGTCAGTTATCCGGTTTGTATCTGATCGAAATTGAGCGGGAAGGTATTGCAATACCGGCAGTATCTCCAAATGAAACACTCCGCGAATATGATCTGCTGATATTTGCTGGTGTCCCGGAGTCCGTGGTTGATCTGCAAAAAATTAAGGGCCTGAAACCAGCAACGCAACAAATAGACAAGCTCGATACCCCCAGGCATCGACGTTGTCTGATTGAGGCAGTCGTTTCAGATCACTGCCCGCTCGTAGGCAAGACCGTTCGCAAAGGAAAATTTCGAACGCGTTATAATGCGGCGGTGATTGCGGTTGCACGCAATGGTCGACGTATCAGAACCAAGATAGGCGACATCGCTTTACACCCAGGCGATAACTTGCTGCTCGAAGCGCGGCCATCGTTCGTTGAACAACAGCGCCACTCGCGAGACTTTCTCCTGGTCAGCCAATTATCGGAATCAACAGCGCCCAGGCATGATCGCGCACCGATGGCAGCAGCCATTTTGATGTTAATGGTCGTGCTCGTGGGTTTCGGCTGGCTCAGCATGCTCAAATCGGCAATGCTCGCGGCCGGTTTGATGCTGTTATTCCGTTGCACTTCAGAGCGACTGGCTCGACGCGCAGTCGACTGGCAAGTGCTTATTGTTATAGCTGCCTCCTTTGGCATTGGTTCGGCACTTGAGGTAACCGGTGCTGCAGGCGAAATGGCACAAAACCTGTTATCGATAGTGAATGGAAACCCGGCAACCGCCCTGGCAGCTGTGTTCCTGATGACAGCGTTACTCAGTGCACTGGCCACAAACAATGTAGCAGCCGTCTTGATGTTCCCCATTTCAGTCGCCACCAGTCAGAGCCTTGGCGTAAGCATCTTGCCCTTCGCCATCACCATAATGATCGGCGCATCAGCCAGCTTTGCAACGCCAATCGGGTATCAGACCAATTTGATGGTGTATGGCGTTGGCGGTTACCGTTTTTCTGACTTTGTAAGAATCGGGTTGCCGCTGACGGCGTTGGTGGGTTTATTGACAATTTTTCTCGTGCCGATTATCTGGCCGTTTATAGTTGTGCCGGGGAAATAAATTTAAGGCGGGATCTTCCGGCTATCCCAGGGCCGAGAGTGGGGGATGGGATCAACGAAGTGAAGTACGGTAAAAAAAATTGAATTAACCAAACTTGAGCCTTGCTTCCTGCAGTGACGCCCTAATCTGGTGCGCTCCTGTCTCTATACGAATACACTATTATTGCTGGTACAAGGCAGTCAACTAGAGTAGTTTGTCTTCAGCAAAAAATTTATTGGGCCGAATTAAGGGTTAATATAACTTCGATTAGGACGCCCAGATTTTCCACGGAACATAATTTTGTTAAGGAGAATTACGATGCTAATTCATTCACCAGTCAAGTTTACTCATCTCTCAACTTTCTTTGGCGTTATCTGCCTTATTTTATCTTCATTTGGTGTGTATGAAAAAGCGGCTGCTGCAGACGCGATTAATACACCAGCGGTCGATTTTTGGTATGGCGATACCCAATCTTTTGGTCATTTGGGTAACCCCCAGAATTGGGTGAATCTGGTTGGGAATATTTCTTTCGCTCAGGGAAGTGACTTGACTATTGAATACTCCCTGAACGGTGCATCGAGCAAACGCCTGGTCGTTGGGCCTGATAACCGTCGTTTAATCGGCGCTGGTGATTTTAATATCGGGATCGATTATAGCGATTTAAATGAAGGCGCAAATCTTGTTCACATTGCGGTGTCAAAAAATGGCGAGCAACTTGCCAGCAAAACCGCAACCATTAATTACACTGCTGGGCGGACATGGCCATTTCCGTATTATGCAGATTGGGGCCAGCTCTCAAGCATCCAGAATGTTGGTGACATCGCTCAGGTCGTCGATGGTTTGTGGGAGCTCGAGCCTGAAGGTATTCGTGTTGTTCAAAGTGGTTATGATCTTACGATTGCGATAGGTGATGAGAGCTGGCCTTCAGATTATGAAGTCACGGTGCCTTTCATTGCTTATGAAGCGTTTAGCGGCATTGGTTTTGCCATTGGCTGGCAGGGTCATACGGGCACTCAAAACCCGCCGAAGGAATGGCCGCTACAGTCACTAGCCTGGTTACGTGGGGCTAAAAATGGTAACCCACCTTCGCTGGAAATTCTTACCTACGGCGGCTTGATCGAGTGGGAAGTTATTCAGCCGGATACACAATTTATCCGTCCTGTTTCAAACAGTAATTATTACCTCAAGGGTACGCTTAAAGCACGCTCAGTCGCGCTGGCTAATAGTGGTTTGAGCCGCACCTATGTGAAGTTCTGGCAGGACGGTGAAAGTGAGCCGAATGACTGGATGATCAGTGCCGATGTGCCAACACGTAAGGGGTCAGTTTTGCTGGTTGCCTACAATGTTGACATGACATTTGGAAACGTGTCGGTTGACGCACTCAACGGAGCAGGGCCTATTGATACTACCCCGCCTTCTATTAGCAACGTAATATTTTCTGCGACCGACACAACTGCCGTCATTTCCTGGGATACCAATGAAGCGTCTACCAGCAAAGTTAATTACGGTTTCGATACGAATTATCAGTCATCTGCTTCTGATGTTAACTATAGTGTTAACCACAAAATAACGTTGAGTAACCTGCAGGCAGATAACCAATATCATTTTCAAATAGCCTCCACTGACAGTTTTGGAAATACTGTAAACAGTGGCGACCTGTTGCTGAATACCACGAACAATGGCAGTGGTGCATCAGGGTTGTTGTCGGACGAATTTGAAGGTGCTTTGAATGCAGCTCTCTGGAGTGTTTATGACCCGCTTTCAGATAGCGATATTTCTACAGGCTCTACTCAGTTATCGATTTCTGTGCCGGCAGGTGTAACGCATAATTTATGGAAAGACGCCCTGGATGCGCCTCGCATCCGACAGGCGATGATCGATACTGATTTTCATGCGGAAGTGAAGTTTGATTCTGGCGTGGATTCACAATTTCAAATGCAGGGGCTAACTGTTGAGCAGGATGACACTAATCTGCTACGACTAGATATATATAGTGATGGTGCAAAGACTTTTGTGTTTGCTGCAAGCATTACTGACGGCAACCCGGCGACTCGATTTAATACAGAAGTAACCGCTGGAACGCCTTCCTATCTTAGAGTCAAGCGCGCTGGTGATACCTGGGTGGTCAGTTACTCATTTGATGGGGCGGTCTGGGTTGAAGCGGGCACATTTGTGTATAAGTTAGCCGCGACAAAAATGGGTATTTTTGCTGGTAATGTCGGTAAAGGCTCTACACCGGCACCCGCACATACAGCGGTAATTGATTACTTCAGAGTAGTTGATAGTGGGGTAACCCCAACGCCGCCGGTTAATCCGCCAGTTGATTCGGACGCTGGATCATCAGACCATTTTGACGGTGCATTGAACAATGCCTTGTGGACAAGCTACCAGCCAGTCGGCGACAGCAGTATTGCAACGACCGGGTCTCAGCTAACGATTGGGCTACCTGCAGGCACCAGTCACGATCTCTGGACAGGCAGATTAAATGCGCCACGCATCACTCAGCCGATTGCCAATACTGATTTTGAGCTGGAAGCTAAATTTGATTCAACAGTGACAAGTCAATACCAGATGCAAGGGATTGTTGTGGAAGAAGACCGCAACAATTTATTGCGCATCGAGTTTCACAGTGATGGTGCGGTGACCAACGTCTTTGCTGCCAGCATCGTCGCAGGCTCTGCCCGGCAGCAGTTACTTCAAACCCTCCCGGCTGCGGCCTCGTACCTGCGTGTAACCCGCAGCGGCGACCAGTGGACGGTGAGTTATTCTAGCGATGGAACCAGTTGGGATACGGCAGGCAGTTTCAATCATAGCCTGACAACAACTGCAGCCGGTGTTTTTGCTGCGAACTCAGGTTCCCCGGCACCCGCACACACAGCAGTTATTGATTACTTTAAGGTAGCAGGATCGCCCTTTGATGCCGGCGGATCGACACCGCCACCGGTCAATCCGGGCAGTGGTGACGTGGATAATTTTGATGGTGCTTTAAATAACGCCTTATGGACGGCTTATCAGCCCGTTGGAGACAGTACGATTGCAACAACTGGCACGCAGCTGACTATTGCATTGCCTGCTGGGACTAGCCATGACCTGTGGACAAACGCATTAAATGCACCTCGCATTACCCGGCCTGTTTCGAATGCTGACTTTGAGCTGGAAGCGAAGTTTGATTCGATGGTATCTGCCAAATATCAATTTCAGGGGATACTGATCGAAGAAAATCATGAGAACCTGCTGCGCTTTGAGTTTTTGAGCCTGGGTTCTTCGACGAATATTTTTGCGGCCAGCATTGTGGATGGGGTGGCTAAAAAGCGCTTGATTAAATCGATCGCCATTACCTCGCCGATGTATTTACGCATTACCCGCAGTGGCGATCAATGGACAGTCAGTTATTCACAGGACGGTACAGACTGGATTGCGGCAGGCAGTTTTGCGCACAGCCTGGTTGCCAGCTCGGCAGGGGTGTTTGCAGGTAATCATGGCAACCCGGCACCTGCACATACAGCGGTAATTGATTACTTCGAGTACAACTAAAGCGCGTTACGATCATGAGTTGTTAGTCGCGTTGCTCATAACTAAAAAAACATAAGAAAAACAACCCCTGTCTCCAAATTGAGACGGGAAACTGTTTGTCGATTTAGATATTCTTCCTGGGCACCCTTCGACTGTCTCAATTAGGCGACGGTTTTGAGTGGCTGCTGCAAAGATTCCGCGCTCTAAGTGCCTGTAATTAGTTGTTTATATTATAAAATATTGTTTTTTCTATTTATATGGTCTGTATTTTGCTTGATAGTCATGAATCCACCAGTATATCTATAGATACTAACTTATAAATAACAGTGTCGTAGCGGTGGTGCGAGCCCTGAATGGGGCACTGATGAACCAAACAAAATAAAATCCCACAGGTTTTTGCCTGGGATGTTATGAGGAAATAGTATGTTTGCCGGCTCAATAGTTAGAAAAATTACTGCTGCGATCGCTACCTTTGTTCTGTCTACCGGAGTGGTGTTTTCTGCTCAACCCTATCTGGACGATAACGACTACTCGGCCTACCCGGCATCGGTATACAATAAGCACGATTTCCCAAGAGTGATTTTGGCGGAAACCAAAAGCATGGCTGGGAGTATTGATCGCTATTCCAAATACAATTTGATTTCAGGTCAAGCAGCTTTGATGCCAATCATCGAAAAGCTGCAAAACAAATACCCGCATGTTCAATATTTCCGCATGTTCACACCTAGAGAAGTCCAGGAATATGAATCAGGACTGTATTGCTCGCAGGGTAAAGGTATTCCATTCGAAAAAACCGGCTCGGTGACTGGTGGCTGTACTGTTTATGCTGGCCATTGGTTGTACTCGGGTGGTGCGACGACAACGTCATCTCTGAGCGCGTCGGCTACAACGGTGAATGTAAACAATGCTTCAAAATTTCAGGTGGGCCAGTATGTCGTTCTTTACAATGCCCCGGCAGCTTCGTTCAATAATGCAGAGCATGCCAAAATTACTGCAAAGAATGGTTCAACTTTAACGCTGCAGAGAGGCTATAAATCCTCTGCAGTGTCACATGCTAGTGGGTCTA
>JAZGER010000097.1:0-4837 GCA_036478835.1 Gammaproteobacteria bacterium
CGCTGGTCATCACTAAACCCGCCACCGACACGAGACACGATTTGAAAACTACCATCAGAACGAATCACAGCCAACAACATACTGTGCAACATTCCAGAACGGTCATCGATGCCTTCAGAAAAACCGACAACCGCAAGATCTAGCGTATGGCGCAGCTTTATTTTGAAAACACCCGCACTGTCGCTACGAATAACAACACCTTCTGCGCTTTCCTCATCCACCCATTTCGAAAACAATTTAAAGATTTCTTTTTCATCGCCAACAACGGTTTCTACGGAATGCACACGCTGACCTTCGGCGAATATTTCCTGCACTTTCAAAATAGCATCGCCATAATGCATCGACAAATCCTTGCCATCCAGATCATATATATTGAAAATCGCAAAACTCAAACGATTAACGTCTTCTTCATCAGCAGGCGCCCTGGCTACTCGAACAACATCATGCACCCAGGGACGTTTACCATCGGCTCGATTCACATACAGCTCACCCCCCATCAAGGCTGACTTTACGCCGGCTGCATCCAGCAATGCTGCAGCTTCATTATGAAACGCAGCACCAGAGCGCACTGTACCCCCCGGGTTTACAGTAAAAGCCTCTCCATTTCTGTAAACCAGGCAGGTAAACTCCCCATCAACTTTTCGACTGATATAGTAATCGCCAGCCGGTATACGATATTTTGCAGTATCCCGATCAAATGCGGTCATCATGCGGCCGAGCTGGCGGCGGCGCATCCTGACCTGACGCAGGACATCGGGATCTTTTATGCAGTCGCTGGCCTTGCCACTGAAATAATTCGCGGTAATTTGTTTGAGTGCGTCTTTATCTAGTAAATCTTTCATGCTTCAACTGCCTTTGGCGATTTAAGCTCTGCATTGGAAAGGTGCAATAGCAAAATATAACTATCATCTTTAACACGTCCTTCCAGAAACCCTCGGTAGGGAACGCTGCCACGGCGAAAAACGAGCGGGGACTTTCCTTTTTTTCCACCCCCTAATAACATCAGGCTGTTTTTTTCTGACAACTCTTTCGCCATGCCATATAAAAAATCATAGGTAAGGCCATTGATATGAACGATTTGTAACTTGGCAGAAAACACATAACGGCGAACGGCATCAGCTTTATCTACCATTTTCCCACTCCAGCTAAGTGGGATTTCACTATCAACATTCGCCTCGGGGCGTTCACGCTGACGCCTTTCCTTGAACTTTCCTTTTGGCGTATAAATAACTTCATTTTGTTGAATTCGATAGGTTACCGACTCGTCCTGTTTAATATAAACACGTGACACATTCCAGAGAAAGCGGCCAAATAATTCTTTATCTACTTCCGGATCATCCTGAATTAACATCTCAGTTAATTTTTCATTGTCGCCTGCTGCAAGCGCCAGCAACGAATCATAGTCATGATCAACAGTAGCTTTTAAAACCTTTCGGGTATAAGAGGCACCGCCTTTTGGGCCGACATAACGAACGCGATTGCGTAAGGATATACTTTCAGCCTTAACAACAGCATCGCGATTACGTGAATCCGTTAAATTAATATTCGCCATTTATATGTACCCCGCTGAAACATGTTTCACAGCATGCCAAAATCAAGTTCATCGTCGTCTTCATCACTCCCTTCGTCATCTTCTTCCTCTGTCGCTGCTACGATTGCCGCCTGCTCAAGTGCAGAATATTCCACTTTATTTCGTTCACCAATGAGAAACCACACAGTATCGTCTTCTCCCAGCATTAGAAACGCCGGATCTGGATCGATGCCACCACGGTAACTAAAACTGGTTTTAAATATTGATCCTGCTTTTATCGCCTCCAGAAATGCCGCATCAATGCCCTCTTCGCTTTGCAAGGCATAGGTTAATCTGATGCTGCTATCCAAAAACTCCTCAACACTGGCCTTTTCTTCTAACTCCAGAGGCGCATCAAAACTGGAAGGGACTTTTTCAAGTTCATTCCCATCGAAATCCACTGGAGTAATATCTTTCCGACACACCCATTCGCCATCTGGATTAATATAACCCGATGCAGTCCCCCCATTGGGTACTAATGTTTTACCGTCATCGAGCAAGGTGGCTAATGAACATTTCTCGCCTTCCATATCCAGCGTTTCAATCGTAACCGAGCCATAAAGCCTGGCACGGTCTACTTTTTGAATCGTACATTCAAAGCTCTTTTGCGCGTAGGTGAATGTTAATGATCTTGCCATAGTAGTCCTGTATTCAGTGTGTTCTTGAAATCATGAGCATGTGTCATGATTTAATTTTACACAGTGCTTTTGTTGCATTACAGGCCGTATCGTAAGCCATAATCCCTTGTTTTGCCGGACAACAATAGACGCCATGGTCATCAATATACGCCTGAGCAGGTGGTTTGGCGGATTTCGTCCAGATTGCCGTATAGCTAAATTTATGTTTATCCAGCCATTCTGTGATTTTTTCCTCAAGCTGCTCGATGCCACGCCCATCCGCCCTGTTTTCCAGCTCAGAAAAACGCGATGTCAGAATCAGAATACTGGCAAATTCAGAAAGATCCCGCGTGAAATCAACAGCCCCATCAATCGGCTCTCCAATGTCTGTTTTACCCTTTGTGTAAGTTCGGTCGGCCAGAACACCATCCAGATCAACACAAATTGTCGCCTTGCCTGTACTTTTAAAGCGTTGCTTGCGTGCAGAGGCTTTCTTCTTCTCCGATGGCAATGTGCTGCGGCGTGTTTTACGCGGTTGTTTTTCAGATGCTGTACTCGCCGGTGGCGGCGGCCCAGGCACAGCATTCATCAATGCATCAATCGCGGCATGGCCTTCGAGCCAGGGGTTATCTAGCCAGTCATCGCCACTCCAGATACGCCCATAATGTTCATGCGTATGGTGTAAACCGGGCAGACGAAACCATGAACCGAGGCTGCCTTCCTTTACCCGCTTTGGAAAAGTTTCGGGTTCTTCATCAAGGTTATTGCTTTCCCAGGTTGTCACAATACTTTTCGCCAGGGCAAAAACATCCTGGGTCGGTGCCGATTCTTTAAGTAATACCCACAAGTGATAGCCACCCTTACCGCTGGAGTCAATCAGTAAGGGGTCATAACCCATCGCCTGAAATTGTTTCCACCAGTTAAGTGCACCATTTAAATTACGTCGGGCATGATCTTCGGCCGCTACCGCATCGGCATCGTGGCAATCAATATCGATACCTAACCAACGACTGGTGGTTTCCTTGCTTTTTTCGTGCAAGCCGATAATTTGCGGTTTGTGATAATGGCGGCTGGCAAAATGCCGCGTGAGCTTATCCATCGTGACCATATCTTCACCACGCATCTCCTTACGCGGCAATGTCATCGCTTTATAGCTGCGGTTTTCCTTTCGGCGCTCACTGGGACTCAGGACAGAATATTGTCCCCAGACATCTTTACGATTGACCAGATTTTGCATAGCCCATTCTGCCAGTTCCGGGGCACGCGCTTTCCATTCTTCACCAATGATTTCGTGTTTTGTTGCCATATAGAGGGGATGTTATCACGCATTAACGATGCCAACGCGTTAGGCTTTTGGCAGAGTAACGCCTCGCTGCCCCTGATACTTCCCTCCACGATCCCGATAAGACGTTTCGCAGACTTCATCTGATTCGAAAAACAGCACTTGAGCGACACCTTCGTTTGCATATATTTTAGCAGGTAAAGGCGTTGTATTGGAAAATTCCAGGGTAACGTGCCCTTCCCACTCAGGTTCTAATGGCGTGACGTTGACGATGATGCCACAACGCGCGTAAGTGGATTTACCAAGACAGATAGTTAATACATTTCTCGGGATACGGAAGTATTCGATAGTTCTGGCCAGAGCAAATGAATTTGGTGGAATGATACAAATATCGGATTTCACATCAACGAAGCTATTCGAGTCAAACGCCTTTGGGTCAACAACAGCAGAATTAATATTAGTGAATATTTTAAATTCATCTGAGCAGCGAATATCATAACCGTAACTGGAGGTGCCATAGGAAATCACCTTACCACCGTCTCGCTCTCTTACCTGGGACGGCTCAAAGGGTTCTATCATCCCGTCACTGGCTGCCATTCTGCGAATCCATTTATCTGACTTAATAGACATAAGTGTGTTTATCCCAGAGTAAAAAAGTTGGCAGAACGATACCGTTATTCCGGCTTCCTGGCAATCAGGCACCGGCTCTTTTGAGCGTTGAATTAAAACGCTCATGAAGGTTTAATGCCAGGCCCTGACTTGCTCCATCAGCACATAACCAGCGAACTTCCAGGTTCAGGAACGCGTCGCCAGACGCTACGCTTGCATTCGTTTTCATCCCCTGCTGCAATTGTTGAAGTTGATACTCCATACGACGGGCTTTATCGCTGTCTGGAGTCTCTGCATCAGCAAGTATTTCCAGCTCTATACACAGCATTTCCCTGTCCGCATCAATTGTTTCGTAGTCAGGTTTTGTCTCTGAGTGAATATGTTGAAGCACTGTCTCATAGCGTCTTGATATTGCCTGCAACCAGGCTTTCTTTAGCTTTTCATCACATAGCACCCATTCTCCCTGAATGGCATCAAGCTGTTGCTCCCTGTCCTCAGAACTTGAGGCCATCAGCTGATCTAGCTGGTAACAGATATCGGATCGTTGCCTGAGATTATCCAGGCTGGCAGCTTCAGCCACATCGATCATTTTAAGCCGCAGCTTCTCAAATTGATCTCCAGCTTTTTGATAGTCGCGTTCCAGATATTTTTTATCTCTATCCGGAAAGTCAGGTAATGCCTGAAATTTATCCTGCAATTCAGAGAATAATTTTTCATTGTTTTCACTTTGTCGCGCCAGCATATTCATTTCTTTAAGGA
>JAZGER010000098.1:0-21304 GCA_036478835.1 Gammaproteobacteria bacterium
ACAAAAGAACCAACAAGAAAAGTTAGTACGCTCCGAACATTCCAAGCTCGTAAAAGAGCGCGAGAACCTTGTTTCGGCAATTAAGCAGGGCGTAGCCATAGAACTTATCAAAGATGATCTGGAAAGCGTCTCTGAGCGTTTGAGTAAGATTGAAACGACATTACAGAACAAAGAGACTTCAAAGCCCCTGCTCCACCCTTTGGTAAGATTGCCAATTGCTTTGCGGTAACGACCAGCCATTGGCGTCATTGAACAATCAAGAGCATCGTTCAGAAGCGCATATACATTTGCGTTCACTAATCGAGAAAATCGTTCTCACGCCAAATACTGAACATGGTGATCTATCTATTGATTTATATGGAGATTTGGCAGGGATTCTAACAATGGCTTCACAGGAGAACCCTATGAATAAAGCTACAGGCATAAAAAAACGGCTCAGACAAATAGCTGCTAATGACAACCACTTATCTGAACCGTCTGTAGAATTGGTAGCGGGGGCAGGATTTGAACCTACGACCTTCGGGTTATGAGCCCGACGAGCTACCAGACTGCTCCACCCCGCATCAGAGGCGAGCATTCTACAAGGTTAACGAGGGGAATCCAATAGCATAATCGAATTATTTTGCGATAGTTAAAAAATATTTTCTATGGTTGCTGCTGGCAATATATTAATAGCTGCATTTAGAGGCTAAGGTAACGTTGTGGAACAAACGGCGAGCAACCAACCTGGAAACAGCCCAAGGAATAAAACGGCCAGACTGTTGATGGTGACGCCAAAATCCAGGTCAAAACGGGAAGCAATCGGCTGGGTCTCCACTGGATCGTCAAAATACATGATCTTAACCATCCTGATGTAGTAAAACGCGCCAATCACAGAGAAAAACACAGTGATGCCGGCAAGCCAGATCATATCTTGCTCAATAATAGCCTGGAGCACATTGAGCTTTGCATAAAAACCCACCGTCGGTGGTACACCTGCCATTGAGAACATCAAAATCATCATCAAAAAGGCATACCACGGATGGCGTTCATTCAGCCCTTTAAAGTCATCGATTTTATCTGCCTCAAACCCGGCTCTACTGAGGACAATGATCATACCAAATGCACCTGCCGCCATCAGAGCATAGGTAATGCTATAAAACATGGAGGCAGCATATCCGTTCGATGTGCCTGCGATGATTCCTAACAACAGGAAACCCACATGCGAGATGGTCGAATAGGCAAGCATCCGTTTTAAATTCGTTTGCGCGATAGCGACCACATTACCAAGCGCCAGTGACAACACCGCGATTATTGTCAGCATATCTTGCCATTGATCAATCAGATTACCCATTGATTCGACCAGCACGCGCATAACCAGCGCAAAAGCCGCTATTTTAGGTGCGCTACCAATGAACAGGGTCACTGGGGTAGGCGCACCCTGATAAACATCCGGCACCCACATATGAAAGGGCACCGCACCTAGTTTGAAGGCCAACCCTACCACGAGAAATACCAGACCAAACGTCAGTACTCTGGGGTGCTCAACCGTTGCTGTGTTAAGAGAAATAACGGAAATATCGAGCGACCCTGTCGCACCATAAATGATCGACATTCCGTAGAGCAGCATCCCTGAAGCTAAAGCACCAAGAACAAAATATTTCATTGCGGCTTCACTGCAACTATAGGCATCCCGGTTAAATGCCACCATCGCATATAAACAGAGAGATAACAGCTCCAGTCCAAGATAGATGGTTAGCATGTGGTGGGCCGACACCATAATCATCATACCTAACATGGCAAAGAGCCCCAGGACGTAATATTCGCCTTTAAACAGGCCCCGAAGCTCAAGATAATATCGGGAATACAGGAAGGCTAAAAAAACAATGATATAAATCGCAATTTTAAGAACTACACTCATCGGGTCAGCGATGTAGGTACCAGTAAACGCCAGGTGGACACCGGGTTCTTTCAGCACAAACGTCAGGACAATAGTAAGTAAGACGGTTGCCTGTGACAGGTAATAAGTAATATGACGCTGCCGCTTATCCAGGAACAAGTCCATAATCAGAATCAGGCAGGCCATTGTGAGCACGAAGATTTCCGGGATCAATAAACGGAATTCGCTGGCTTCAATCGACATTGCTTACCACACCTATAGTTTTGAAATTGAAATGAATGAAACCAGATTCTCTACGCTGGCGCGCATAACCTCTTGCAGAGGTGCGGGCCACAAACCAAGTGCGAGCACAGCAACTGCCAGCGTCCCAAGAATTAATTTCTCACGCGCTGTAACATCAGTCAGTTTTGCAACCTCTTCATTGCCGATATCTCCGAACACCACTCGCTTAACCATCCAGAGGCTATAAGCAGCGCCAAGGATCAGTGTGGTAGCGGCCAGAAACGCGAACCAGAAGTTGGCTTTAAAACTGGCAAGAATAATCATAAATTCGCCAACAAAACCTGAAGTTCCAGGCAACCCTGAATTTGCCATAGCAAAGAAAACCATGAATGCAGCAAATATCGGCATCGTGTTAACCACACCACCGTAGTCACCAATCTCTCGACTATGCATCCGGTCATAAAGAACACCGACACAAAGGAACAATGCACCCGAGATGAAACCATGAGAGATCATCTGAATCATGCCGCCTTCCATCCCCATGACTGCACCACTCAAATCAGCCCCCCCCGTATTTTCCATAATGGGGAACAGCAAAAAGAAGCCCAGGGTAACGAAACCCATATGTGCAATCGATGAATAAGCAATAAGCTTTTTCATATCACTTTGTACCAGCGCGACGAAACCAATATAGACGACGGCTACAAGTGACATGAAAATAATCAGCCAGTCTAGCTCACGACTGGCGTCAGGTGTTATAGGCAAACTAAACCGCAGAAAGCCATAGCCACCGATTTTCAACATAATGGCAGCCAGAATCACTGAACCACCTGTCGGTGCTTCTACATGTGCATCAGGCAACCAGGTATGCACCGGCCACATGGGAACCTTCACGGCAAACGCCAGAAGAAATGCGATAAAGATAAGTATTTGCTCTTTCATATTCAGCTTTAACAGATGAAAATCCAGCACTTCGAAACTACCCGCTTTCGTTTGCATATAGATTAATGCAATGAGCATGAATACCGACCCAAGGAAGGTATACAGGAAGAACTTTATCGTCGCATAGACTCTGTTTGGCCCACCCCAGATGCCTATAATCAGGAACATCGGAATCAGCATACCTTCCCAGAAGACGTAGAACAGCATGGCATCAAGTGCAGAGAAAACGCCGACCATTAATCCTTCCATAATCAGGAAAGAGGCCAGATACTGCCCAGGTTTTTTCTTAATCACTTCCCAGCCCGCCAGGACAACAAGGACGGTGGTAAAGGTTGTTAAAATAATCAACGGCATTGAAATTCCATCGATACCGAGGTGATATGTAATATTGAAGACAGGTATCCAGTTGTACTGTTCCTGGAACTGCATGTTTGCCGTCGAATTATCAAAGCCTGTATACAGCAATAGACTGAGCAGAAAGGTAATCATGGCAACTGCAAGTGCAACAGGACGCGGGTTAACCCGGTCGTTATCACTCAGAAACAGCACCAGAAACCCACCCAATATCGGGGTCCAGATAATTAGATTGAGCAGTGGCCACTCAGTCATCGTTTATTATTCCTTTTATTCCTAGAGACCCGGGCGAAGCCACAGGAACCAGCTCAATAACATCAGCAGACCAATAATCATACTGAAAGCATAATGGTACAAATATCCCGACTGAACCTGACGCACAACGCCTGAAAGCCAGCTCACAACTTTAGCACTACCATTGACAAAAAATCCGTCGATTAATAGCACATCACCCAGCTTCCAGAAAAACCAGCCGATGGCACGCGCACCGCCTGCAAAAACAATTTCATTGAAGCGATCGAAACCGTATTTATTTTCAAGTACTGAATGGATAAAACTTAATTTTTCCCTGGCATTTGCGGCGATTTGTGGTTTTCGTGTGTAGATAAACCAGGCGGTTATCAAGCCCGACAAGGCCAACCAGAACGGTAGTGTTTTCAGTCCATGCGTCACAAAACCCATGATCCCATGATAATGCTCGCCCAAATGGTGGATAACATCATGTTCAGGCCTGACATGTATGATGTCTTTAAAAAAATCACCAAACACAATTGGGTCAATCAGATAACCGGCAAACACAGAAGGGATTGCGAGTAACACAAGCGGTAGAGTGACTACCCACGGGGATTCATGCAGATGTGAGCGCGTGTGTTCATCCATGCGTTCTTCGGTATGAAAAACGAGGAAGAACATTCGAAAACTGTACAATGCGGTAACAAACACACCAATCAAAACAGAAATATACGCAAAACCAGCACCGGGAAGATGCGACGCATGCACCGCTTCAATTATCGTATCTTTGGAAAAGAAACCGGAAAAGCCAGGAAATCCAATCAGGGCTAGCGATCCCACGAGTGATGTCCAGTAAGTGATTGGCATGTATTTCTTCAAACCACCCATCTTGCGCATATCCTGCTCATGGTGCATCGCGATAATCACCGAACCTGCCGCAAGAAATAATAATGCCTTGAAAAAAGCATGCGTCATCAGGTGAAAAATACCTGCAGCATAAGCCGACGCGCCTAGCGCAACTGTCATATAGCCTAATTGCGATAGTGTCGAGTAGGCAACAACTCGTTTTATGTCATTCTGAACAAGCCCAAGAAAACCCATGAACAATGCGGTGATAGAACCTATCACAAGTATAAAGCTCAACGCGGTCTCGGATAGCTCAAATAACGGCGACATCCGTGCAACCATAAAGATGCCCGCGGTAACCATCGTTGCGGCATGAATCAAGGCAGATATGGGTGTTGGCCCCTCCATGGAATCGGGTAACCAGACGTGCAGAGGAACCTGTGCCGATTTACCCATAGCACCGATAAACAGACAAATACAAATAACAGACATTAATGACCAGTCTTTACCCGGCAATACCTGCATTGTGCTATCCACTAGACTCGGTGCCATGGCAAAAACTTCAGCATAATCCAGGGAATTGAAATGCATAACAATCGCAGCAATTCCCAGTAGAAAACCAAAATCACCAACGCGATTAACAAGAAAGGCTTTCATGTTTGCGTAAATAGCCGTCGGTTTTGTATACCAGAAACCAATCAGCAGATAGGACACCAGGCCAACCGCTTCCCAACCAAAGAATAACTGCAGGAAATTATTAGACATAACCAGCATTAACATGGCGAAGGTAAACAGGGCAATGTAACTAAAGAAACGTTGGTAACCGGGGTCTTCTCGCATATAGCCAATGGTATAAATGTGCACCATTAGAGAAACAAAGGTCACCACCAACATCATCAGGACAGTCAATTTATCAATTAAGAAACCGATTTCAAATTTAATGCCTTCCGATACCATCCAGGTATAAACAGAACCGTTAAAGGGCTCTGCATTTTCCAGCACAATATGATTGAAAACGACAAGAGACAAAACGAATGCCGTACCCACACCAAGAATAGTCGCCCAATGTGCGCCTGAACGACCAATTGCTTTACCTAAAAACCCGGCAAGCATTGCACCAATAAGGGGGGAAAGAACAATGGCAAGATATATTTTTTCCATAATTATCCCTTCATACTGCCCAGGTCATCAACATTAATCGTTTGTTTGTTGCGAAATAGCACAACCAGGATTGCCAGGCCTATCGCCGCTTCAGCAGCTGCAACCGTTAAAATAAAGAAGACAAAAACCTGCCCGGACGTATCACCTAAATAATACGAAAAAGCGACAAAATTGATATTCACAGCCAACAGCATTAATTCGATGGCCATCAATAGAATGATGACATTTTTTCGATTGATAAAAATCCCAACAACACTCAGACAGAATAAAACCGCCCCCAGAATCAGATAATCAGATAATGCGATGCCTTCCATTATTTATCGTCTCCAGTGTGCGCCGTAGGGTTCATTAGACGAATGCGACTTTTTGGATTTGCAAGCACCTGCTTTGCGGGGTCTTGATGCCGAGTTCCTGGTCGCCGTCTCATGGTTAGAACGATCGCCGCAATAATTGCAACGAGCAAAATAACTGCAGCAATTTCGAATGGGTACACGAAGTCTGTGTACAGCACACGCCCTAACTCCCTGGTGTTGCTGTAATCCGCACTGTGTCTTGACGGTGCAGGCATTGTTTCCAGGCCGAAATATTTTGCCCTCACAACAAGGAATATCTCCATCACCATCAGCAAGCCAACCACGATGCCAACGGGCAAATATTTCATATAGCCTTCGTTAAGTGGCGATACGTTAATATCCAGCATCATAACAACAAAAAGGAACAACACCATCACGGCGCCAACGTAAACAAGCACGAGTGTAATGGCAAGAAACTCAGCTTCAAGCAACAACCAGAGCCCGGAGCAGGTAAAAAATGCCAGCACAAGGTGCAGGACAGCATGCACTGGATTACGGCAGGTAATTACACGTGTCGCCGCAAACACCAATATGGCTGCAAGCAGGTAAAAAACTATCTGTTCAAAGCTCATATAATATGTCCAGCGTCAGTCCTGGCAAGCATGATTATCTGTACACCGCATCTGAAGCTCTGTCTTCAGCAATCTGCGCCTCATGCTTATCGCCAATAGCGAGTAACTTTTCTTTTGTCATGATATTTTCGCCGCGGTTCTCGAAGTGGTACTCAAACACTCTGGTTTCAACAATAGAGTCAACCGGACAGGACTCTTCACAAAAACCGCAGAAGATACATTTAAATAAATCAATATCATATCGTGTCGTACGCCTTGACCCATCTTCCCGAGGCTCTGCTTCAATCGTGATCGCCAGTGCCGGGCAGACTGCCTCACAGAGTTTACAGGCTATGCAACGCTCTTCCCCGTTTGGATAACGACGTAGCGCATGCAGGCCACGGAACCGATACGACTGAGGCGTTTTTTCATCGGGATATTGCACCGTGATTTTTTTAGCAAATAAATACTTGCCCGTCAAACGCATACCTTTGAGTAGCTCAATTAGGAACAGGCTTTTAATCTGATGAGGTATTAAATTCATTTTTCTACGCTCAATTGAACCAGGGGCCAAAATGGGTGACAACAGCAATACCCTCAATGACCAACCAGAAAATAGTAAGTGGAATAAATACTTTCCATCCTAATCGCATGATCTGGTCGTATCGATAACGAGGAAACGTTGCTCGGAACCAGAGAAATAACAGCAGGAAGAAAGAAGTTTTCAATAACAACCAGGCAAGACCCGGCACCCAACTAAACCAATCGTCGAGATAAGGAATTCCTTCCAGAGGCGACAACCAGCCGCCTGCAAACATTAATGCGGTCAGGGTCGCGATCAGAATGATGTTTGCATATTCTGCCAGAAAGAAAACAGCGAAAGCCATACCGGAATATTCAACATGGAAACCAGCAACAATTTCTGACTCCCCTTCGGCAACATCGAAAGGCGCTCGGTTCGTTTCTGCAACACCTGAGATAAAGTAAATGAGAAACAGCGGCAATAAAGGCAACCAGAACCAGTGCAACACACCGCCCTGTTGAGCTAACACGATCTCTCGCAAGTTCAGACTGCCGGCGGCCATTAAAACGCCAACAAGAGCAAACCCCATCGCAATTTCATACGCCACAATTTGAGCGGCACTGCGTAACGCACTCAACAGGGCATATTTTGAATTTGTTGCCCAGCCAGCAATGATGACGCCATAAACACCCATCGAAGTCATCGCCAGGATGTAAAGTAAACTCGCATCAATATCGGCCAGCACCAGGTGATCGCCAAAAGGCACGACTGCCCAGGCAGCCAGAGCGGGCGCAATCGCCAGTATTGGAGCGATAATAAATAAATACTGATTGGATTTGGCAGGAATAATAACTTCCTTGAACATCAGCTTTACTGCATCGGCGATAGGCTGTAGCCAGCCACGCGGGCCTACGCGGTTTGGCCCCACGCGAAGCTGCATATAGCCGATGATCTTGCGTTCAGCAAATGTCAGATAGGCTACCGATAACATGAGCGGCACCAGAATCAACATGATCTTCAACAAGATAAAGAAAGCGGTAATTATCCAGTCAAGCAAACCTGATTCAGCCATCAGCTAGTTACCTTTTCGATTGTAAGCGCATCAAAAGGCTGACCAGGAAGAGAATGAAGAATGGATGCAGGGGCATAGTAAACGCCACCCTCACAGAGGTTATCGTCAATAATGACGGGCACTTCCAGACGAGTATCGCCCTGAACTAACATGACAGTTGCGCCATCAGTTATGCCGAGTCTCTTAGCATCAGTCGGTGATACCCTCGCTGCTTTTGTCTCTCCATCCGATGTTTTTTGTAGCGCAGACGCTCGCCTGACAACATTATCTGTAGTATAGATCGCTGCCGTACCTATTCTCTGCAGACCTTCCCTTTCAGGAGGGCTATGAAGTGTGTCAGGGTATGCATAGGTGTCATTGTTAACATTGTTTGCAAGGCTGTGAATTTCTTCAAGTACCTGTCGAGAGGAGTCGTAATCAAACCCCTCTATCTCCAGCAGGTTAGCTATAACACGCAATACCTTCCAGCCAGGCCGAGCCTCACCAGGTGTCTTACTTGCTGCTACGAAGCTTTGCCAGTCACCCTGACAGTTCACAAAGGTACCGGATGTTTCAGAATAAGCGGCAATGGGTAATAATATATCCGCATATTCTAACATTTCACTGGTTACAAACGGTGTCATTGAAACGACATAGCCTGCATTTTTAAGCGCTTTTCTTGCGGCCAGTCGGTCAGCACAATCATGCTCCGGCTCAATACCAAATAGCAGATACGCACTTAATGATTGTGAAATCATCTCCTCCGCATTCAAACCGGGCGACGATTTTTTTATTCCTGCCGGACTTCTATGTGGCAGAACCCCTGCCAGGTGAGCACCTGCGGAATTCGCCCCGTCGGTGAGCATACCAACAGTTGCCGATGTCGCCTGGGCAATGCAATGCGCCAACGCTCTGAGATTTGCATACTCTGGTGACGAGTACGCAGACAAGCCTAACAATAACACCGCATTATTTGCCTCGATCAGATAATCGGCAATCTGGCTGGATCGCGCGCCAGGGTTTACATTTTGCAAAATTGACGAAAGCTCAGGAGGACTATTCCTGCTTTCTTTATCGAGTACTGCCGCAGTGATCGCAGCCAGACTTGCCACCATTTTTGCCGGGGTAGCGATCATTTTCTCGGTAACACTATAGGTTACCGGGTAATCAATCGAGTTGACAAACATGACTTTCGAGCCCTGTTGCGCCGCTGTCCGAATCCGGTGACCAATGATAGGTTGTTCTTTTCTTGGGTTTCCACCCACAACCAGAATAGCATCTGCGGTTTCTAATGACTCAATTGAACAGCCCAACGAAGGATAGACTTCGGATGCCTCCTGATCAGAAAAATCAGTCTGCCGCAAACGGTGGTCTATGTTTGAAACCCCAAGCCCTTCCGCGATTTTATTGAGCAGAAAATGCTCTTCAGTTGTCGCATTGGGTGAAACAAGAAACCCGGTTCCAGCCGCATATTTTCCAACAGCAATTTTCAATCCATTAATCGTTTGCTGGAGCGCATGTTCCCAGGTGGTTTTTTCCCAGCCATCAATCGTTTTAATCATTGGCTCTGTCAATCGGTCATCGCTGTTTACCCCCTGATAGCCAAAGCGATCACGGTCCGACAACCAGACCTCATTAACCGCTTCGTTCTCAGCAGGAACAACGCGCTTGAGGGTGCCGACTCGCGTATGTAATAGCGTATTAGACCCGACACAATCATGTGGACTTATTGACGGGGTTTGTTCAAGCTCCCAGGCCCTGGCAGAAAAACGGAACGGTTTGGAAGTTAAGGCACCCACAGGACAGACATCAATGATGTTACCGGATAATTCCGAATCAATATTGTTTTCTATGTATGTACTAATTTCCAGACTCTCGCCACGCCCGGTTCCTCCCAGTTCTTTCGTGCCGCCAATGTGCTCAAGAAAGCGAATACACCGCGTACAATGAATACAGCGCGTCATGTCAGTCGCGATAAGTGAACCAAAATTCTTGTCTTTAACTACCCGTTTCTTTTCAGTAAATCGGGAAATACCGCGGCCATATTCCAGGGCGACATCTTGCAACTCACACTCACCACCCTGATCACAAATAGGACAATCCAGTGGGTGATTGATTAGCAGGAACTCCATCACTGCACGTTGCGCATTTTTCGCATAATCCGTTTGCGTGTGAACGATCATCCCTTCCATGACCGGCGTAGCACAGGCTGGCATGGGCTTCGGTGCTTTTTCGACTTCGACCAGGCACATCCGACAGTTTGCTGCGACAGGCAATTTTTTGTGGTAACAAAACCGGGGAACTGAAATACCGAGATCATCGGTCACTTCAATCAGCATTGCGCCTTTTCGGACCTGATGCTCAGCACCATTAATCGTAATCGTTACCCTGTCGTCTGCGACTGAATCCGGTGATGCACTCATGCTGCAGCCTCTGGATGATGCTTGTGGCTGCAAGTTCCAGGCAGACAGTTTTTATGCATGACGTGATATTCAAACTCTTCACGAAAATGCTTGATAAAACTTTGCACCGGCCAGGCCGCCGCATCACCAAAAGCGCAGATGGTATGGCCTTCAATTTGACCGGCTGCGCTTTCAAGCAAATCGATATCTTCTATTGTGCCCTGTCCCTCTTCAATACGCTTAATGACTCGATACATCCAGCCACAGCCTTCCCGACAAGGGGTGCACTGCCCACAGGACTCAGCATAGTAAAAACGAGATATACGCATGAGAGCACGCACCATACAGGTTGTCTCATCCATAACGATCATACCAGCAGACCCCAATGCAGAATTTGCTTTCGCAAGGGAGTCATAATCAAGGTCTGTCTGCATGATGATGTCAGCAGGCATAACCGGCATTGAACAGCCACCAGGGATAACCGCTTTCAACTGGTGCCCATCACGCACACCACCTGCCAGTTCCAGTAATTCTGTAAAGGGAGCACCCAGCGGTATTTCATAATTACCCGGTTTGTTTACATGCCCGGATACACACCAGATTTTTTCTCCACCATTATTGGGTCGCCCCAATTCAAGGAACCATGTCGCACCGTTGCGCATAATGGCGGGGACAGAAGCTAAGGTTTCTGTATTATTAATCGTCGTGGGTTTCCCATATAAACCAAAATTGGCAGGGAAAGGTGGCTTGAATCGTGGCTGACCTTTTTTCCCTTCCAGGGAATTCAGTAACGCCGTTTCTTCACCACAGATATACGCGCCTGCGCCTAAATGTGAATGCAGGTCAAAATCCACACCAGAGCCTTGAATATCATGACCGAGCAGGCCTGCCTCATAGGCTTCTTTCAACGCCTGCTCAAAACGTTCATAGGGTTCGTGATGAAACTCGCCACGCATGTAATTATAACCGACCGTTGCACCAATAGAATATCCCGCAATCGCCATCCCTTCTATCAGGGCATGCGGATTAAAACGAATAATATCGCGATCTTTACAGGTGCCGGGTTCTGATTCATCAGAATTACACACAATGTATTTTTGCACAGGCGCATTTTTAGGCATGAAGCTCCATTTCAAACCGGTAGAAAACCCTGCACCACCACGCCCTCTCAGTGCAGAACTTTTTACTTCATTGATTATGTCATCCTGAGGCGTCTTTTCTTTTAGAATTTTTTTCCAGGCATCATAACCGCCTGTTTTGAGATAATTCTCAAGTGTCCAGGGCTCATCATACTGCAACGTTGTGAAACAAACCTGATTAGCCACGTATCACTCCAAAGTATCCAGAATCTGATCGACCTTCTCAGGTGTCAGGTTTTCATGGTAGTGTCCATTTACTGTCATCATCGGTCCGCCAATACAGGCGGCGAGACATTCTTCTTCATTCTTTAAGGTTATCCGACCATCTTCTGTCGTGTCGCCAATCTTGATACCAAGCTTCTTCTCTACATGATCAACAATGGTATCTGACCCACAAAGCATACAGGATATATTGGTACATATTGCCACCATATTCCTGCCGACTGGCTCAAGCTCAAGCATTGAATAGAAAGTGCCTACTTCATAAACAGCGACGGGAGGCATTTCGAGATATTCTGCAACCGCATCCATTAATTCGCGCGTTAACCAGCCGCCATTATTTTCCTGTGCCGCATGCAGCGCACTGATAACGGCTGACTGTTTCTGGTCAGAGGGATACTTGCTGACCCAGTGATCAATACACTCGCGCACTTTGGCAGGAATCATCGTGTCGGTCATTATCTGTCTACCTCCCCAAAAACGATATCCTGGGTTCCAATGACAGCAACGACATCTGCCAACATGTGCCCTTTAGTCATTTCATCCAGCGCAGACAAATGCACAAAACCTGGCGCACGAATTTTTAAACGGTAGGGTTTGTTCGCGCCATCTGACACAAGATAGACACCAAACTCACCTTTAGGGTGCTCTACAGCTGCGTAGGCTTCGCCCTCAGGAATACAAAAACCTTCTGTAAACAGTTTGAAATGATGGATCATGGATTCCATATCTGCTTTCATTTCTTCACGCGGTGGCGGTGCAAACTTGTAATCGTCGACCATCACTGGACCTGAATTAGTTCGCAACCAGGCAATACACTGCTTGATGATACGATTTGACTGACGCATTTCTTCGATACGCACCAGATAACGGTCATAGCAGTCACCATTACTCCCCACTGGGATTTCAAAATCAAGTTGGTCATAGACTTCGTAGGGCTGGGTTTTGCGAAGATCCCAGGCAAAACCAGAACCACGAATCATTGGGCCGGTAAAGCCAAGCTGCAAAGCTCTTTCGGGCGAGACGATACCGATATCAACCGTTCTTTGTTTCCAGATCCTGTTGTCCGTCAATAAGGTTTCATATTCATCAACACAGCCAGGGAAACGATCGGTGAAATCATCAAGAAAATCGAGCATCGACCCCTGACGGTTCGTGTTCAAGCGATCCACATCTTTCGCATTATGCCACTTCGATGTTTCATACTGTGGCATTTGATCAGGCAGGTCTCGATAAACGCCCCCCGGCCGGTAATAGGTTGCGTGAAGACGGGCACCTGAAACCGCTTCATAAACATCCATCAGATCTTCTCGTTCTCGGAAGGTGTAGAGAAACACTGTCATGGCACCAATATCGAGCCCATGCGCGCCCAACCATAAGAGATGGTTTAAAATTCGTGTAATCTCATCGAACAGCGTTCTGATGTATTGCGCGCGAACAGGTACATCAATGCCTAGCATTTTCTCCATCGCCAGTACATAGCCATGTTCATTACACATCATGGAAACATAGTCGAGTCTGTCCATATAACCAATGCTTTGATTATACGGCTTACTTTCAGCCAGCTTCTCTGTGCCGCGATGTAATAATCCAATATGCGGGTCAGCCCGCTGGATCACTTCACCATCCATCTCCAGAATCAGGCGTAACACGCCATGTGCAGCTGGATGCTGTGGGCCAAAGTTCAGGGTGTAATTTCTAATTTCAGACATAACTCAGATTACCCCTCCCCATCTTCTGAAGAGGCTTGCGCTCGGGCACCTGGATTACTTGATTTAGCCGCTCGAATCACTCGAGGAACTAACACTCGGGGCTCAATGCTGACAGGCTGATAGATAACACGCTTTTGCTCTTCGTCATAGATAACTTCAACATTACCCGTGAGTGGAAAGTCTTTTCTGAATGGGTGCCCGATAAAACCATAGTCCGTCAAAATTCTTCGTAAATCTGGATGGCCTTCAAACAGAATACCGTACAGGTCAAATGCTTCTCGCTCAAACCAGTTGGCGCTGTTCCAGATGGAAAGAACAGAAGGAACAACAGGTAATTGCTCCTCAGGTGTATACACACGAATTCGAAGCCGGTGATTCAATGCGACTGACAACAAATGATAAACCACAGCAAACCGACGCGGCTGACTCTTGTCGCTTTCGCCAGACAATTCGGATTCAACAATACCCATTCGTGACGCAGTATTAACGTTGACACCGCGACTGAAACCAGCGTTGCTGACACCCGAAGTATCCCACTCGGCATCACCATAGGCAATGTAATCAATCCCGCACAAGTCGATCAACTGATCAAACCGGAAGCGATGATGCTTTTTTAACTCAAGACAGACCTCAGAAAGCTCAGATGCCAGAAGCTCAACTGTTACCTCATCATGGGTTAGCGTGCAGGAAACTAACTTCCCATCAAAATGGGTTTTTAAAGCGGACTGTAAATCGACTGGTTTCATAATGATTGATCAGATTGACGTGCAATCGTATTTGTTCGTTTAATTTTATTCTGGAGTTGCAAGATGCCATACAATAATGCTTCCGCCGTAGGCGGACACCCTGGCACGTAAATATCGACAGGAACAATTCGGTCGCAACCACGGACTACAGAATAGGAATAATGGTAGTAGCCACCGCCATTCGCACAGGAACCCATCGAAATTACCCAGCGTGGTTCAGGCATTTGGTCGTAAACCTTACGCAATGCTGGGGCCATTTTATTGCAGAGTGTTCCGGCAACAATCATGACGTCTGACTGTCGGGGACTTGGGCGGAAGACAATACCAAACCGGTCAAGATCGTAACGCGATGCGCCAGCCTGCATCATTTCAACTGCACAACAGGCGAGCCCGAAGGTCATGGGCCACATAGACCCTGTTCTTGCCCAGTTAATGAGTTTGTCAGCTGACGTTGTAACAAAACCTTCGTCGAGAATGCCTTCAATACCCATAAAGCATTCCTGCGCGAATTAATCGATGTGGATGCGGGTCCTGGATTTTAATTACTCCCATTCAAGCGCTCCATTTTTCCATTCATAAATAAACCCAACGACAAGGATACCCAGAAAAAGGAACATCGCGAGCAATCCAAACACACCGATCTCGCCGAGTACGATTGCCCAGGGGAATAGAAAGGCAATTTCAAGATCAAATATAATGAAAAGAATGGCAACCAGATAGAAACGAATATCAAAACGCATCCGCGTATCTTCAAAAGGTGCATAGCCGCATTCGTAGGGAGAAAGTTTTTCGTCATCGGGCTTGTGAGGGCTGACCAGATAACCAATAAGAATCGGCCCCAGCCCAAACCCGATTCCGACGGCTATAAAGATCAAAACTGGTAAATAATTCTCAAGCATAACGCCTCACTGATAGACCGAACTGGCTCGCCAATTCATTCATTTTGTGCACCGTCACGCAGTCTAGGCTAGTCACTGAATGAGTGTCAAGGCAATATGCCTACATAACTTTGCCCGAATCATGAATTAGGAAAACATTGTTTTATATAGCGATAAAATTCATTATTACTAGCGCGCATTCTGCCAGCCTCTACAAGGGTGTAAATACCAGCCTCAGGAATTCAAATCAAGAAAGGGTCACGGGAATGCACAAAAGTAAACAACCTGAGCTTAGCTCCGAACAGAGCCATCGAAAATGGTGCCGACGGCCGGAGTCGAACCGGCACAGCTTGCGCTACACGCCCCTCAAGCGTGCGTGTCTACCAATTTCACCACGTCGGCGTATGTCTTATTTAACTGGAAATTCCTGTTCTAGCTGAATCGTTTCAGTAGCAGGTAACTCAACCGCTTCATTCAACACAGGAAGATCAGATGGAGGAAGATCACCTGTATCAATTGCTGGTGATAAATCTGCAGGCGGTAAATCAGTCACAACGGAGTCTAATGTCGCGTCTTGCATTGCCCCTTCCAGCAATCCGTTATCGGTTATTGATGAAGCCGCACCATCCCTGTCTAACACAAGAGACGATGACAACAAGGCAGAGTTTATAAAAAATGCCGTTGCCAGGATACCGGTCATTCGGGTAAAAAATGAACCCCCACCTTTGGCACCAAATACCGTTCCGGAAGCGCCACTACCAAATGCCGCTCCCATGTCAGCCCCCTTACCCTGCTGCAATAAAACCAGCCCGATAATGGCTAACCCAATCAAAACCTGAATTGTTATTAATATAGAAAACATGTCTTCACCTGAAATCAGATAAGCTGATTTACTAGAATAGAATTTTAACCCGCTTTACAAATAGCCAGGAAGTCTTCAGCCTGCAATGATGCGCCACCAATCAAGCCACCATCAATATCTGGCATGGAAAACAATTCCTCTGCATTTGCACCTTTTACACTACCGCCATAAAGAATCTGCACTTTCTCTGCTACCGATGCATCCAGACCAGCAATTTTCTGACGAATAAATGCATGAACGTCCTGCGCCTGTTGAGGACTTGCTGTTTTACCTGTGCCAATCGCCCAGACAGGTTCGTATGCGATAACACCCTCTGCCAAAGCAGCAACTCCTTCCAGGCTAATAACCGCATCAAGCTGGCGAGCGACGACCTGTTCGGTAATACCCTGCTCACGCTCTTCGAGCAATTCACCGACACAAAGGATAGGCTTTAGCCCGGCACGCCTGGCAGCCGCAAATTTACGTGCAATAAATTCATCGTCTTCAGCATAAATACTGCGTCTTTCAGAATGGCCAACGATGGCATACTCAGCGGAAAATTCTTTAATCATGGATCCGGCAATTTCACCGGTATAGGCACCCGACTCCTGGTCCCCAATATCCTGAGACCCCATCGAAACAGTGGAGCCTTTTATCAGGTCGGCCACATGGCCCAGATAAACAAAGGGGGGACAAACCACAATTGCTGTATTTGCCGCATCACCGGCCCCTGCAATAATTCCGTTGACCAGACCAGTAATACTTTCGAGAGAACCATTTAATTTCCAGTTCCCTGCTACCATTGTTTGCCGCATGCGTGAGCCTCCTGAAGCCCTTTAAATCAGCCGCATAGCCTAGCCGTACCGACGGAAAAAATCAAACCCCTTATTTCTCAGAGAGACAACACGTCTGATTATTTTCAGTCACTCAAAAACAGATCAGAGGACAGCCCCTCTTTTTCCAGTGTTTTACGCAAGGATTTCAGCGCATCCATCTGTATCTGGCGGACTCTTTCCCGAGTAACGTTCAGTTTTTGCCCTAGTTGCTCCAACGTCAGCACCTGGCCATTGTGTAATCCAAATCTTTGCTCAACAACCTGCTTCTGCTTCTCACTCAGAGAAAGCAACCAGTGATCAATTAATTGGTTAATACTGTCAGCCTCGAGCAAAACGGATGGGTCAGCGTTATTTTCATCGGGTATAACATCACATATCCGCCGCCCTTGATCGTTACCAATTGGCAGATCTACGGATATTGCATTCTCCTTTAACCTTAGAAGTTTTTCTATATCTTTTAGTGGCTTATTCATCATATCCGCCAATTCACTTACACTTGGCTCATGATCAAGAGATTGAGAAAATCTCCTGGAGGCTCGAATACAGGAGTTGAGCTGCTTTGCCACGTGAACAGGTAGTCGAACAACACGGCTCTGGTTCATAATGGCTCTTTCGACCGATTGACGTATCCACCAGGTGGCGTACGTTGAGAACCGGCAACCGCGCTCGGGGTCAAATTTCTCAACCGCATGCATTAACCCTAAATTACCTTCTTCAATCAGATCCAGCAAGGCCAGCCCACGATTTTGATACGCCTTTGCCACATTGACCACTAGCCGCAAATTCGATTCAATCAGCTTGTTTCGCGCGACTGAATCACCCTTTTGCACCAGCCGCCCGTAATGAATCTCTTCCTGTGCAGTGAGTAATGGGGCGCAGCCAATTTCAGCGAGATAGAGAGTTGTGGCATCCGTCTGATTCGCACCGCCTCGCTGAGCATGCGTTGACCTTGAATTCTTTGCCTGTGTATCTACGTTATTATAATTCACAACCGCCTCCTTAGATTAGAACTAACAGAGGGCTCGCGATCATCGCTTCGGTAAATATTTTAGAGGATCGACTGGCGAGCCATTTTTCCTAATTTCAAAGTAGAGCTGAGTACGGTTTACACCACTATGCCCCATCAATGCAACTTTTTGCCCGCCTTTTATTGCCTCACCTTCCTTGGCAAGTAACTTACGGTTATGCGCGTAAGCACTTAAATATTCAGCATTATGTTTAATAATTATGAGCTTCCCATACCCGGTTAACGCGCTTCCAGCATAGACGACCTTACCGGCAGCAGCGGCTCGAACAGGCTCACCCAACTTACCGTAAAGTCGAATACCCTTTTTTACAGAAGATGATTCACTCGCGGTCTTAAACTCTCCTTTCACAGGCCACTCCCAGGCAGGCTTTCCCGTCGCTGAAATTATCATCCGCTCGGATTTCTCTTTGGCTGGCAAAGACGCCTCTTCTGGCGCAACTAACTTGTCTTTTTTCCCAGCTTTCGCCGGCTTATTCTTCTTAATAACTTGCTTTGGCACACTGACAGAGGAAGCGACAGATGTTTTTTGTCGGCCAGCAGGTGGCTGAGTGAGCCTTAGCCGTTGCTCGGCATAAATGACAAAAGGGTGC
The DNA here is from genome assembly GCA_036478835.1 of Gammaproteobacteria bacterium. GTDB lineage: Bacteria > Pseudomonadota > Gammaproteobacteria > DSM-19610 > DSM-19610 > JAZGER01. The sequence continues at coordinate 18,504 of JAZGER010000098.1, forward strand.
AAAATCTGATTCCATTGCGACAAATCATCGACAGTCAGACTGTATTGCCAGGCAATAGAATAGAGAGATTCCCCTGGTTTTACTCGGTGATAGCCGGATGCCGGCTTTATTGCTTTACTACGATCCCCCACAGGCGCCTTGACAGGCTGCCCGCCACAGGACACCAGCAAGGCGACTGCGAGTGCGGCGATCATATGGCGCGTAATCATGGATTAAGTCTTCAAAAAATACACAACCAGAATAATAAGCACGACAACCACCCAACCGATGGTATCAATGTGTTTGCGCATATTGCGTTCCATGCTCTCGCCACCCAGCCTTAGCAAACCCGCCTCAAGAAAAAACCGACCGCCACGACCGATAAATGACGCAATAACGAAAGGCAAAAAAGCCATGGAAAGCACGCCCGCAGAAATAGTGAAAATCTTATAGGGTATGGGGGAAAACCCTGCCATTAAAATAGCCCAGAAGCCCCACTCCTCAAACCATCCGGACACTCTCTGGAATTTTTCCGCCCAGTGCCCGCCTTCCTGAATCAGAGGATTCACCAGCTCCAGTGCGAAATGCCCAATCAGGTAACCCATTATCCCACCCGCTACGGATGCAAGCGTTGTTAACCCGGCGTACCACCAGGCCCGTTCTGGCTTGGCCAACACCATCGGCATCAGCATCACATCGGGCGGCACCGGGAAAAAAGAAGACTCAGCAAAGCTTAACCCTGCAAGGTAATAAGGTGCTTTACGGTGTTTTGACCAGCGCATAACTTTATCGTACAAAGACCCAAATATTTTCATGATTCCGCTTTTCCAGTTAGTAGGGGCACAAAACTCACCGACTCCATATCTTCACGCTCATAGACATCATCCAGTCGTACAATGCGAGTCAGCACCTGGTTTCCCCGCTCACCAACAGGCATGACCAGAATACCGCCGGGCGCCAGTTGATGAAGCAAAGGTTCAGGAATATCCTCACCACCAGCTGTCACGATGATAGCCTCATAAGGCTGCGATTCAGGCCAGCCCCAGCTGCCATCACTATGGCGTGCACGAATATTTCGATAACCCAATCGGCGGAAACGCTGCCTGGCTTGAGTTAATAACGGCTCAATCCGCTCAGTGGTGTACACATTTTCAACAAGTGGCGCGAGTATGGCCGCCTGATACCCTGAGCCTGTACCTACCTCCAGCACTTTTGAAGGGGTTGACTCCACAATGAGTTCAGTCATTCGAGCAACAATATAAGGCTGTGAAATCGTCTGCCCATGACCAATCGGCAAAGCGGTATCTTCATAAGCACGGGATGCAAGCGCTTCATCCATGAACAAATGGCGGGGCGTGTTGCGGATAGCATCCAGGACAGCCGGGTGACGAATACCCTCTGATTTAAGCCGTTCAACCAGACGATCACGCGTCCGTTGTGACGTCATTCCAATCCCGTCGCGCAGTGATTTCATGTTATTTACCTGAAACCAGCCACGCGCCAATTTGCTCAATGGCGGCGTAATGAGTCAAATCGGTATGAATGGGCGTGATCGAAACATAACCCTCGCGGACTGCGTGAAAATCAGTGCCTTCTCCCGCATCCTGTTCAGCGCCGGCAGGACCGACCCAATAGATCGGTTTTCCCCGGGGATCATGCTGCAGAATGACCGACTCTGACTTATGTCGATGCCCGGTACGCGTCACCTGAGTACCCTTCAAATCATCATAGGGCACATCAGGCACATTCACATTCAAAATAGTGGCAGAGGGCAATGGATGGTTTTTCAAACGCGCCAACAGGTCGACAACCACCCTGGCTGCCGTCTCATAATGCTCAGCTTTCTCTGTCACAAGAGACACTGCAATCGCAGGCAAACCTAGAAATCGCCCTTCCATCGCAGCAGCGACCGTTCCAGAATACAGGACATCGTCACCAAGATTCCCGCTGGAATTGATCCCGGAAACAACCATATCTGGCTCTGATTCCAGTAAGCCGGTAATAGCAAGGTGGACGCAATCCGTTGGCGTACCCCCAACCTGAGTATAGCCATTGTCCATTTTTCTGGCGCGAATGGGGCTATCCAGTGTCAGAGAATTACTCGCACCACTCCGGTCACGGTCAGGCGCCACCACCGTAACGTCAGCGACGTTAGACAAAGCATCGGCCAGACAAATAATGCCCGGCGCCTGGAACCCATCATCATTACTTATTAAGATACGCATCGAGGGTGAACTATACCTGAGTCAACATTTATCGCCTATCCCGGAAACACAGAATTATCAATGAAAAATCAACCAGACGACAAAGACAGGGCTTTATTTCGCAAAGCGGCAGGTGCCGTAAGACCAGTGCGCGATGATCGCCACCAGTACGCCCGAAAAAAACCTTCCCCACACCCCAAATTCCGTGAGGCGGATGAAGTCCAGGTCCTGCAGGATATGCTGTCAGATGTGTATGAGCCTCTCGAAATAGATACTGGCGATGAATTAATTTATCTGCGCGCTGGAATGCAGAAACGCACACTGAAAAAACTGCGTCGCGGACAAATCAATATCGGCGCAGAGCTCGACCTGCATGGCATGACCGTCCCCGTTGCAAGAGCGGCCATCAGCGAATTTCTCTATGAATGCAAGCGGCGTCATTTGCAGTGCATTCGTATTATTCATGGCAAAGGTCTGGGGTCACGACAACGCGAACCGGTGCTCAAAGGAAAAGTGGGCGGCTGGTTGCGCCAGCGTGACGACGTCCTTGCTTATAGTTCTGCACGTCATTTTGACGGCGGTAGCGGAGCTCTCTATGTGCTACTCAAGAGAGAATAA
>JAZGER010000099.1:0-14075 GCA_036478835.1 Gammaproteobacteria bacterium
TGACACGGGGTCGACGGCGAGGGAAACGCTCTGCTGAATACGACCGTTGTCGTCACCCTTACTCGATTGAGAAAAAATGGGAGATGAACCGGTTTTTGTATAAGTGGTTATCGTATAGCCTGCATCAGGGCCATGAGTTTTCGCCGGGACATCGGCAGCTTTCCCAGGCAGTTATTGCAATTAACACAAAAGTGGTTAAATAAATTTAACGCTTTACCCAGATAAGAAAGCGATTATTTGCGGGCATTGCATAATCATTTTTCAGGGCCAGCCCCGTTATTTCTGCCAGGCTATTTATTTCTTCAAAATGTCTGATGCCACTTAAAGCATCGCGTGATTTTAGCCAGCCATCAAATTGCTCATTACTTTTACTCGTGTACTGCCCAAGATAATTAAACGGCCCGTAGAGACAAAATACACCGCCCTGTTTCAGGCATGTACTCATTCCGCTGAACATTTTTTCTACCTCATGCCAGGACATAATATGTGCAGTGTTTGCGCTGTAAATTGCATCGTATTGATGGTCGGGCCAGTCGTCACTGCTGACATTCAGCGAAATAGGCTGAAGGGTATTGGGTAAGCTGTATTCATCCAGCCATTGTTGAATGCCTTGATGGTTTTCAGAGACATCACTTGTTTGCCAGCGCATATCAGGGAACATCGGACTGAAGTAGACGGCGTGTTGACCTGTACCACTGCCGATCTCTAACAGATCCGTTTTTTCATGCAATTCAATTGTCAACACGTCGCCAATCGGCTGCTGATTCTGTTTGCAGGATTCAGAAAAAGGTTTCATGCTAACTCGCCGCACGTTTTCTTTTTACCGGCTTGATACAGCTAAGTTCTGAGGTGATTATCGCTTCTTTCAGCACATCAATGACTTTGGGGCGTGGGAAGCTGACACGCCAGGCCAATGCGACTTCACGCCGCGGTATGGGGTTGCTGAAGCGCTTAATCGTAATTAATCGTTGAGAGTAGCGATCGACACCGGCTGCAGTACAGGGAAGGATAGTCAGCCCCATTCCGGAAGCCACCATATGGCGAATAGTTTCCAGAGAGCTGCCTTCAGAGGTGTAGACCTGATTTCCATCCGTTCTGGCTTTTGGTGCGCATGCAGGGCAGGCTTCTATGACCTGGTCACGGAAACAATGACCTTCTCCAAGCAATAGAATCGATTCATTTTCAAGGTCTTTTGAATGCAGCGATTTACGCGCTGTTAACGGGTGGGATGAGGGCAGTAATATGACAAACGGCTCTTCGTAAACGGGCAGTGTCAGAATATTGGGTTCTTTATATGGAGGAGAAATCAGAATAACATCCAGCTCTCCACGTTTGAGCTTTTCAGTCAGGATGCCTGTATAGTTTTCTTCAATCAGCAACGGCAGGTTTGGAGCCAGTTCCCGAAGATTGGTAATCAGGTCAGGCAGAAGGTAGGGGCCGACTGTATATATGGCACCAATTCTGAGTGGCGCAGTGAGCTGGTCTTTCCCCTGTTGAGCGGCCTGGCGTACGGCCTCTACAGCCTCGAGCGCGACCTGAGCCTGAGTCACAACCGCTTCACCAACGGGCGTGACGCGAACTTCATGGCTACCACGCTCAAACAGTTGAACGCCAAGTTCATCTTCCAGCTTTTTGACGGCAACACTGAGTGTGGGCTGGCTCACATGGCAGGTATCTGCTGCGTGACCAAAATGACGCTCTTGTGCCAGTGCAATAATGTAGCGAAGTTCTGACAGGTTCATTTAATACCTCTAATAGCCAGAAGCTATTAGAGCACTTAATCATTTCAATTGGAACTGATCTGCCTGTCTCTGCATTATCATCTTATGTGAGTGTTCCTGAGGTTGGAGAAACCAGGCGCATTAGCATCAATAATAATGGACAATACCAGTCATCTGATATTGTCAGAATAAACCAAGGAGGTACTAAATGTTGCAACGATCTTGTGCTGTAATTTTACTGGTTGGTTTGACGGGTAGCTTGCAGGCTGCGCCACTCGGCTTACCCCCTGTTCCCATCCCGGCAGACAATCCGCAGACCCCGGAGAAAATCGAGCTTGGCGACAGGCTGTTTCATGATGCGCGTTTTAGTGCAGATGGAAAAGTGAGTTGTGCCACCTGCCATGATGCCGAAAAAGGCTTTACGGATAATTTACCCGTTTCCAAAGGGTTTAACGACCTGACTGGAACGCGGAATGCACCGACTGTCTGGAATTCTGCCTACATGACATCCATGTTCTGGGATGGAAGAGAACCGGATCTGGAGGGTCAGTCAATGCAGCCCCCGATCAATCCGGTTGAAGGCGGGTTGGAGAATCATGACCTTATTCTGGAAGTGATAAAATCTGATGCGCAATACACGGGTGCATTTAATACGGTCTTCAATATAGCGGCTGACAAAATTTCCATGGACCACGTGGCGAAAGCCATCGCCAGTTTTGAGCGAACACAGGTGAGTGGTGATTCTCCCTTTGACCACTATCTCTATGGACAAGATGCCGCAGCAATGACAGAGTCGCAAATAAGAGGCCATGTGGTTTTTGTTGGTCAGGGGCGTTGCGTGTCCTGTCACACAATCGAGCAAACCCAGGCAATATTTACAGATAATCGTTTTCATAATATTGGCGTAGGCTTTAAACGGATACAAGGGAAAGAATCGGAAACGGCAGCTGAATTCCTGGTTTCGAAGCGTGCTGGCGCAGACGTGGATATTACCGTTCTCACTCAAGCAAATATGTCCGAGCTTGGTCGCTTCGCTGTGACAGAAAACCCTACCGAAGTCGGTGCGTTCAAAACGCCCAGTCTGCGGAATATCGATTTAACTGCACCTTACATGCATGATGGCAGTCTGGAAACGCTTGCCGATGTGGTCGATTTTTATAACAACGGCGGCCGTGTAAAAGAGACGGATCCATTCAGTGGGTTTATTAGTGGTGGCATTCGCAAGTTGAATCTTGATGATCAACAGAAAGCTGACCTGGTTGAATTTTTAAAAGCGCTGACGAGTCCGGTAGCAGTAGTAAAGAATAAGCAGGCTGCGCTGACCACGGGCACCAAGGAGATCAAATAATGAGCGAGATTAACAGACGTAATTTTTTGAAAAAGGGTGGTGCACTATTTGCAGCGGGTGCCTTGCCAGTTAGCATGATTGATGTGGCAATGGGAGGGACGGGCGAAGATGATTTCACTTTCGCCTATATTTCTGATTCTCATATTACGCATATCAAAGGCAATAAATTTGTCAACAATTGGGATCATGGATTAAAACGCGCTGTCGCCGAAACAAATCTGATGGATCCAAAACCTGACTTTGTCTTCTACGGTGGTGACATCGCGCAGTTAGGCAAGCCTGAAGAAATTGACCATGGGCTTGAGATTTTAAGTGGTCTTCACGGCAAAACTCATTATGTTATGGGCGAACATGATTACTACGTTGATCTGGGGGATTACTGGAAAAAGCAATTAGGGCCAGATTACTATAGCTTTGATCATAAAGGTGTTCATTTTGTTGTTCTCAATAGCATCCTGACTCACGAAGCCTGGATGCACAAAAAATGGGATAGCGGAATGGATCGTATGTTACAGATGGCGCGACTCGATAACCCTGAAGGCTCGCCATTTATGGTGGGAGACGCGCAGCGTGAGTGGCTCAGTAAAGACCTGGAAAAAATCAGCAAAGAGACACCCGTGATTGTGTTTTCTCATTCGCCATTGCAAAAAATATACAAAGGCTGGAATTTCTGGACAGATGATGCCGAAGAGGTTCAGGCATTATTAAAGCCCTTTAATAAAGTCACTGTGTTGTATGGGCATGTACATCAAATTCAGTACAACCAGATTGGAAATATTAGCTTCCATGCCGTGATGGCAACCGCCTGGCCCTGGCCCTATCCATCCTCTTATTCCCAGGTTGAAAGCCACATGCCAAAATTAACTATCCCCATGAACCGGGCAGACCCATTTTTTGAGCGTGATGCAACGGGATGGCAATTCATGAATGTGCATACGGGAAATGTTGACATCGAGTACCTTCTGCCCAATAACCAGAACAGAAAGGTTAGCTTTGATGAGAAATCGGGGCACCCGATTGATGAGACATTCCAGGCAGTCGCCAATCAAATAACGCCACAGAAACATTATTAAAGGAGAGTGGTTAAATGAAATCTATTGCTTTTAATCCAAAGGCCCTGGCTAAACTCGTTGTAGTCACTGGCGTTGCTTTTTCCGGTGGCGTATTTGCCGATAATTTTTCGGATGAAGATGTACAGCGTTGGCAGGCCGAATACGAATCCGTTTTGAAAGAGGGTGAAAAAATATTCCATGGAGGTTTAAAAAATGCCAACACGGTGTCATGCGACCAGTGCCACCCGAACGGAACCAATATACACCCTGAAACTTATCCCAAATTTCAACAGCAGCTAGGGAAAGTGGCACCGATGTGGGAAATGATTAACTGGTGCATTATAAACCCTCTGGAAAGTGATGCGCTTCCTGCAGATGATCCGCGTATGACGGCGCTACAGGTCTATATCACCCATGAAAGGCGTGGCGTAGAGCTTATTCCTGGCAAGCATTAGAGAGCTAGATTTTGTCCTTCTTTACCCCGTGTATTTTGCGGGGTTTTTTCTTTAGGTTATTGCAGTATTTGCTATAAGGGGACACGCAAAATATCGCCTACTTTAATTTTATTGGGGCTGGTTAAATGTGGGTTTGCTTTATAGATTTTAGGGTATTGAAAGCCGCTACCGTAGGCGCGTCTTGCCATGACCCAGAGTGTGTCACCACGTTTAACTTTAATTGTGCGCATTTCATTTTTTCTTTCTTTAGACGCCTTGTTTAATGTTTCGAGGTAACTATCCGTTTGTGTTTCCAATGCATCCGCTGAGTCGTCATTAGCCGTGACCACTTGTGAGATTTGTTGTGCCAGAGACGGTTTTTTCTTCCCGCCAGTTGTCTGCTGGCTAACATCCACTTTATTAAAATGATCAACGGAATCGGTGTGTGTAGATAATTTTTCGATTTGATGTTTTGCCGTTGTTTCTGACGTCGTACTGAACGAGACGTGTGAAAGATCTCCCTGTTTTAATTCATTTAATGCGTTTACATAATCATTATCATTTTGAGATAACTTTCCGATGTCATCGAGGGAGTTGCTGATAGTGGTATGCCGGTTGCCTTCGCTGTCGGTTTCTTCCATGCGAACCATGTTGCCATCATAAAAAACATCGACTTTGTTGCTGTCTGTATCGGCGGTTTTTGTTTCTATGGGGGCATTTGTTGTTGCATTGATGACGCGCCGGATTGATTCGCCGATCGTTTCTTTGCTCTGGCTGGCAGTCGCAGGGGCTTCTACTGTAGCTTCTGCGTTGCTTGTAGTGCTGGCGTTGGCATCGGTAGGAGAGAGGGTATGAGCAGGCTCTATAAAGGTTTCTTCTGTTACCGGTTGAGGTTGACTGCTTATTCTGGTTACATCATCCTGAGCCGGTTCTTTGTTCTTAACGAGTAAGGAATAAATAATCATAAAAAATATCACATTGATGGCGATTAATGCAGAAACGAGTTTGTTTTTCAGGATGAACATGGGGCGTTACCTCTTTTTATTATTCTTTGATCGCATGGCTTTCAGGTAATACAGTGGTTAACCCGAATAGTTTCCATAATTGCATGCCGCCTCTATAGTAAGACAGCTTTTCTGGCGGGTAGCCCACAGCAATCAATCCGTTGATTGCTCTCGGTGATTGATCGCACCAGGGACCATTGCAAAATAGACAAAGCGCTTTGGCATGTGTCAGGTCATAATTCCCGGACTTGTCTTTGATGCCCCCGAGTAATTCGAGAACGCGTTCGCGCTTGGCCGAAGGCTTGGTGAAGATAACAAATGGAATATTGACCGCTCCAGGTATCGTCTCGCTTTCATACCAGTTTGGCATGCGGGCATCGATGAGAAGACCGTCTTCATTTGCAACCTGTTGCTGTAGAAAATTCAAAAGTTCGACTTCGCTAACCGTTTTAACCCCCGCTGCGGCTTCCATCGGGTGAATACAAAAAGGCGGGCAGGCTCGAGAGGTTTTTGAGAAATCATCAACCAGTCGATTTTCAGTATCCTGAATACGCGATATTCTGACCGGCGTTCCCTGATGGTCAACATCGACAAACGGAATGCCGTCAGTTATTTGGACGACGGCTTTGTTATCTGCTCTGGCCTGGTTTACAGGCAGGCAAAAAGCGAGCAGGGCAATAAGCATCGGCGTTGCGATGAGTGCTCGCCTGAATGGGGTGTGGCTTCTGAATGTTGTAAAAATCGATATCACGAGTCATCTCGCTGTTATTATCTTGTATTTCATCATAGCTTATAAAGCGCTAATAATCCATTCGTTTGCCCAGCCTATTGAAGCAATAGTCGAATTGAAGTGAAGGTAAGTCTTTGCAATAAAACCGATTATTGCCAATTAATCGCAGTTTAGGGAATGCTGTAATTTTTCTTATAGGGGTTTATACAAATCCCTGATTTGTCTATCAGACGTTATACGATACAATCGTAACGATATGAACAAAATCAAAAATATTTCAATTGACGACTTTCCTCGTGATGTTCTGGAAAGATCTAACAAGACACCTGTTCTGGTGGATTTCTGGGCTGAATGGTGCGCACCGTGCCGTGTGATCGCCCCGGTTTTGCAGGCAGTTGTAGAGGCGCTAAATGGACAGGTTGAGCTGGTTAAGCTTGAAGTCGATGAAGGGGAGAATATGAAGCTGGCGGGGAAGTATTCTGTTCGTGGTTTCCCCACCATTATTCTTTTTCAGGATGAGATAGAGCTTGCCCGGTTTAGCAGTGCGCGTTCGCAACAGTGGGTCCATGAATTTTTGAATGAGCACCTGCCCTTAAGTTGAGCGGCCAGGTTGTTTCTGGATAGAGTCACTCCAGTGATCGGGTGTAATAAAACCACGCGAAATTTCCTTGCGGCCCTGAAGTATTGCAATCATTTTTGGCTGTCGTGCATCTTCCAGATGGCGCAGCGTGTCTTCTAATGGTTGCAAGTTATCCGTTGCCTGGATTTCACTTAACCATTGCACTTTGTCCAGTGATTTGAATTGCCCGTTTGGATTTGCCTGCCGGGTAAATTCACTGCGTGTTGTCCACCAGCCCTGCAAATGCAGGTTGCCAAACCACTGGGCGTCAATGATGCCAGGGGCATTGAGGGGATAAAAAAGACGACCCTTCATAATAGCGCAGCGTGAGGTGACTTCGATGCCTTTTTCTGCCAGCAAACGCTGGCCTTCAGGGTGTTCACTTAAACGGCATTGCTGTTGTTGCATGTGTGTCAGTTTTAAATCCAGGCGATCACGTTTCATCGGGCCCCACCAATGGCAGGTTTGATCAAGTTTGCCAACGCCAAGATAAAATTTTACGGCTAACTCCCAGTGTTGATGTTCACCTGTTCGGGTATCTTCAACGAGAAAATCGAATTCGCCGATGGTTTTTGTTAAATCTCTGACAGGAAGATTTGCCTGTAATAAACGATACCGCTTATTGGTCGTCAGCCAGAAACCCCAGAGTTTTTCAAAGTAGCTTCCCAGGCGGTGACAAGGGCATTCAGCCAGCCACAGAAGCAGTTCATCCGGTTGCTGATCTAGCTGTTTCAAAAAAGGTCGGTAGGCTTCGTGGATCTCGGTAAACCATTCAGTCGTTTTCCAGGTAGTCCGGCTATCATCAACCTGTACTAATGCGGGCGACCCGATACTCCAGGCCAGGTCCCGTACAGCCGGGTGTTTATATGCGTATGCCATTGCCGCATTATAACGGATGAATGCGGTGGTCAATTTAAGGCTCGATTTTATGCGAATGATAATGCAAACTTGGGATAACAGTCTGATCAGACTTATTGTGCAGGAGCATCCATGTTAATAACCAATATTGAAATCGTACCCGGCAAGCAAATCATCAAACATTTTGGGCTAGTACAGGGCAGTACTGTTCGTGCCAAACATGCTGGCAGAGACATCATGGCAGGCATTAAAAATATCTTTGGGGGCGAACTCCGGGGGTATACAGAATTGCTACAGGAGTCGAGAGAAGAAGCGCTGGAGCGTATGCAGCAGCAGGCAAGCGCGATTGGGGCGAATGCCGTGTTAAATGTCAGATTCTCTACGTCTTCCGTTGCTCAGGGTGCCGCAGAGCTTTTTGCTTACGGGACAGCCGTTATTCTCGAGGATGCATAAATGGATCTCATACTCTTTCTTGGATTGCTGCTACTCGGCTACGGCTTTGGTCAGTATGCAGAAAAGAAACACTACCGATCAATTTATGAGCGGGAAGCCAGCTATCGGGAAAGCATGCTGTTAATACAAAGCAAACATCCGCCTTCGACAACGACTGAACAGGGAGCGGCGCTAGTGATGGGTAGCGTGGTAATTTCTGTCGATTATTTCAAACGCTTTCTGGCCGGATTACGGGCTTTTTTTGGTGGCCGGGTAAAATCTTACGAAAACCTCGTAGATCGCGCGCGCCGAGAAGCGCTCCTGCGGATGCAGGAACATGCCCTGAGCCTGGGGGCAGACACGGTGATCAATGTGAAAATGGAAACAGCATCGATTTCCAAAGGGCGTGGGAAACGCATTGGCTCGATTGAAGTGCTGGCTTATGGCACGGCGCTGAAAATATCAGATTCAGGAGAATGACGCTGAGATACGAAAATCGAAAAATACCCGATGATATCAATAAGAATAAAGACCACCCACTGAAAGAATTTCTCTGGTTAGGGATCGGTTTGCTGTTAGTCGGCGCTCTGGTGGTTGTTTTTTCAGGCTGGGCAGGCCAGACATTGGCGAGGTTTATCCCTTTTTCCTATGAGCAGGAAATGGCTGAACGCTTTGCCGACGACCTGGATGAATCCGAGCACCCTGACATTGAAGCCTATTTGCAGGCGATGGCTGATGAGATATCGGTCGCTATCAATTTACCCGACGAGATGCGCATTACTGCTCACTATGTCGATAGCGAGGTCGTGAATGCCTTTGCAACAATTGGTGGGCATATTATGATTTTTCGCGGACTGATTGAAGAGTCGCCCAGTGAAAATGCGTTGGCTATGGTGGTGGGGCATGAAATCGCCCATATCAAGCACCGTGACCCAATTGTCGCTCTGAGTCGTGGTGTCATGTCGCTGGTGGCGTTGCAATTGCTAACCGGTTCCAGTGGGAATGAAATCGTGGCGCGTCTGATGGGCGATGCCGGGCTGCTTAGCTCGATGCATTTTAGTCGTCAGCAAGAGAGTGCGGCTGACGTAGACGGGCTGGCAGCGGTGATGAAGCGATATGGTCATACCGAAGGCGCGAGCAGTATTTTTGAAGTGTTCCTGCAGGCTGAAGCGTCTGATGAGCTATCGCTTCCTGCAATGTTTCAGAGTCATCCAGCGAGTAGAAAGCGCCTGGATGCGATGTCGCAACAGGCAGAGAAAAATCAGTGGCCCCAGACCGGAGATTTGACTCCACTGCCAGAAATTTTTCAGTAAAAAATACCCTTAATTACAAAGGTATTATTGTGGAATTATGCTGCTGAGGTGGCTATTAGAGCTAGAATATTCTCTCTAAAATATCGAGTCTTGAAGGAAACCTCTGCAATATAACGCTCAAAAAAGGCAGGCGGAATGAATGCCAGTTTATTGACGAATAATTGACCTGATTTACACCATAAGTACCCCCTTAATTTCAACAATGTCAAGACTTGCAATTCTCTCTATTTGTCATTATCTTGTGTCTCCGCTGACTTCAAACACAATATCTAGTGTCTTTGGCGTTGGTCTGGTTATCGAAGTATTTAACTTAAAATTTGTATCGCAATAACATCCTTTTTGCGTCAATAAGGATGCTGAAATCTGTTTTCTTTGCTTTCGCAGCGTTGGATCCAGTGATTGATTTGCGAGAGACTTATACATGGAGAAGACATGGAATCATACCCATCCGGGCAATCGTCAAGCGATTCAGTAGCCACACACACGACCCTCAACCAGAATGTCCCCACAACGCCAGGGTCAACCAGCGAGGGTCAGTACAAGGTTATCCGCAGAAATGGCAAATTAACGACTTTTGATGACAGCAAAATCCGAGTCGCTATGACCAAGGCTTTTCTGGCCGTTGAGGGAGGCAAGGCAGCGGCATCGGGCCGGGTGCATGAGTTGGTGGACAAGTTAACTGATCAGGTTGTCTCTGCGCTGATGCGCCGTGTGTCGGAAGGCGGGATGATTCATATAGAAGATATTCAGGATCAGGTTGAGCTGGTGCTGATGCGCACGGGCGAGCACAAGGTTGCCAGGGATTATGTTCTGTACCGGGAAAGCCAGGCAAGCAAGCGTGAGCGGGAAGCAAAAAAAACGAATGGGGTAAGCAAAAAACAGTCAGCACTACAGGTGCTTGCGGAGGACGGTAGCAAACATCCACTGGACCAGAAGCGACTGGAGCGGGTGATCAAAGAAGCGACCAAAGGCCTCGATGCGGTCAATGCTGAGCTGATTCTCAAAGATACGCTGCACAACATTTTTGATGGTATCGCGGATAAAGACCTGCGGATTACCCTGTGTTTGAGTGCGCGCGCCCTGATTGAGCGTGACCCAGGTTATTCGCTGGCCGCAGCCCGCCTATTGCTGGACAACATGCGCCATGAAGCGTTGACTTATCTCAATGGTAAGCAGACTGAATCGACTCAGGCTGAGATGGTAAAACACTACCCGGAGTATTTTAAAGCCTACGTCAGACGTGCCATTGAGTTAGACCTGCTGGACAGCAAGCTAGAAGAATACGATCTTGATAAGCTGACAGCAGCGCTGAAACCTGAGCGCGACCAGCAGTTCACCTACCTCGGTTTGCAAACGCTGTATGACCGCTATTTTATACATACCGAAAGCAATATTCGTTTTGAATTACCGCAGGCATTTTTTATGCGCGTGGCGATGGGCCTGGCGACCAATGAAATTAATCGTGAAGATCGCACCATTGAATTTTATAATTTGCTATCCAGTTTTGATTTCATGAGCAGTACGCCAACCCTGTTTAATTCCGCCACCCTGCGACCCCAGCTCTCTTCCTGTTACCTGACGACCGTGCCAGATGATCTGGACGGTATTTTCAGCGCCATCAAGGATGACGCGATGTTGTCCAAGTTTGCGGGTGGCCTGGGAAATGACTGGACGCGGGTGCGTGGCATGGGTGCTCATATCAAGGGAACCAATGGTAAATCACAGGGTATCGTGCCTTTTTTGAAAGTGGCGAATGATACGGCTGTTGCTGTCAACCAGGGTGGAAAGCGAAAAGGTGCCATGTGTGCTTATCTGGAAACCTGGCATATCGATGTAGAAGACTTTATCGAGCTGCGTAAAAATACCGGTGATGAGCGTCGCCGTACCCACGATATGAATAGCGCCAACTGGATTCCAGATTTGTTCATGGAACGGGTCGTCGAAGAAAAAGAATGGACGCTGTTTTCACCGAATGAAACGCCGGAGTTGCATGAATTAACCGGTAACGCCTTCCGTGAAAAATACGAAGCCTACGAAGCCAAAGCAGATAAGGGCGAGCTGGATATTTTTCGTCGAGTCAAAGCTGTGGATTTATGGCGCAAGATGCTAGGTATGTTGTTTGAGACAGGTCATCCCTGGATTACTTTCAAAGACCCTTGCAATATTCGCTACACCAATCAACATGCGGGCGTTGTGCATTCGTCGAACCTCTGTACCGAGATTACACTGCACACTGACGATAGCGAGATTGCTGTCTGTAATCTGGGTTCCGTTAATCTGGCAGCACATGTCGATGAAAACGGTCTTAATATGGCGCAGTTGGAAAAGACCATTACTACCGCGATGCGGATGCTGGATAATGTCATCGATTATAATTACTACTCGGTTCCTCAGGCGCGTCGTTCGAATTTGCAACACCGCCCTGTGGGGCTCGGTATCATGGGTTTCCAGGATGCACTATTCAAACTCGATATCGCCTATGCGTCAGAGCAGGCAGTCGAATTTGCTGATACCGCAATGGAAGCGGTGAGTTATTACGCAATCAAATCGTCAACTGATCTGGCAGAAGAGCGTGGGCGATATTCCAGCTTTGATGGCTCATTATGGAGCCAGGGTATCTTGCCTATCGATTCACTAAAAAAACTTCGCGAAGAGCGTGGCAACTACGTTGAAGTGGACGATTCACAACGCATGGACTGGGATAGTCTGCGACTGCGTGTCAAAAAAATCGGAATGCGCAACTCCAACACCATGGCCATCGCACCCACAGCAACCATTTCAAATATCTGTGGTGTGAGTCAGTCGGTAGAGCCGATTTATCAGAATATCTTCGTCAAATCGAATCTGTCGGGTGAGTTTACCGTCGTCAACCCATATATGGTCGAAGATCTGAAAGCGCTGAACCTCTGGGATGACGTGATGGTCAATGACCTTAAATACTACGATGGATCCGTACAGCCCATCGATCGTATCCCCGATGCGCTGAAAGCAAAATATGCTACCGCGTTTGAAATTGATTCACGCTGGTTGGTAGAAGCTGCCAGTCGTCGGCAAAAATGGATCGACCAGGGGCATTCCCTTAATCTCTACATGGCGGAGCCATCGGGAAAAAATCTTGACCTGTTATACAAGCTTGCCTGGGTGCGTGGTCTCAAAACGACTTACTACCTCCGTTCTCTGGGGGCCACACATATTGAAAAAGGCGCGCAACCCGAGCAGGGCAGCACTCCCGCCAGTAGTGAGCCGGTTGGTTCAGCAGCGCCCAAAGCCTGCTCAATCTTAGACCCGGATTGTGAGGCCTGTCAGTAACTGCCAGCAGATCCACGTGCAAATAGTGCCGACACTGATTGTCGGCACTTTCAAACAACGCAACATCAGGGAAAACGTCAATGCTTAACTGGGATGATCCAATCAACACGGCTACAACGGAAGAAAAAATCGCGCAACAACCACTCGCAGAAAATGCCGCAGAAAAAACACCGCAACCTGTCGTAGGCGCTGCATTAAATAAACTGACAGAACAACAAAAAAAACCCCAGAAAGAACCGGCTACCCTGGCCTCAACAAAACCTGTCCGCGCCGAAGATAAACGTATCATCAACGGCTCCGCTGACATCAATCAACTAGCACCGTTCCGCTACCCCTGGGCCTGGAATTATTTTCTCAATGCGAATAAAAACCACTGGACACCACTCGATATCGCCATGGCGCAAGATGTACACGACTACCAGCATAAATTGACGCTGGAAGAACGCCACGTCTACGAAAATGTACTTTCCTATTTGACGACCTCTGATATCCTGGCGATGCGTAACATTGGCCTGGCCGTGATGGAAAAAATGACTGCGCCCGAACTGCAAATCTATCAGGCACGCCAGGTCTTTGAAGAAGCCATGCACACCTGGACCTATCAACACTGCATCGAATCTATCGGTCTTGATCAAGGTGAGATTTATAACCGCTACCGTGTCGTTCCAGAAATCAATGAAAAAATTCAGATCGCCAACCGCCGGTTAAACTCCGTGCTGCGTTCTGACATCGACCTGAAAGATCAGGACGAACTCGATAATTTTGTCCTATCTTATACCTTCTTCGCTGGCGTCTTCGAAGGTACCTGGTTCTACAATGGGTTCTCCCCGATTTTTTCATTGCAGCGCCGTGGTCTGATGAAAGGCACCGCCGAACAACTGCAATACATCATGCGCGATGAAGTCCTGCACGCCTCATTCGGTATCCGCGTCGTTAACGAAATTCGCAAGGAAAACAAAGTCACCGTCGATCCCAAAGCCCTGCGCGACATGTGGGATGAAGCCGAAGCTGCTGAAGCAGGGTATGCTGGTTACTTATTACAAGACCCCATCCTGGGATACAGTAAGGAAGACCACATTGAGCAATTCCGGTTTATTGCCAACCGTCGCGCCAAGCAACTGCACATAGAAATCCCATTCCCTGGCGCAGAGTGTGCGTTGCCATGGCTGGATGAACAAGCGAATATCCGCAAGGAAAAGAATTTCTTTGAAACACGGGTGACGGAGTATCAGACGGGTGGGGCGTTGAGTTGGGA
>JAZGER010000100.1:0-7678 GCA_036478835.1 Gammaproteobacteria bacterium
GAGCAACTCATCAAGGCCGAAGTGCGTGCGCTGTCTGCGTATCACGTGCCTGATCCTGGCAAGATGATCAAACTTGATGCGATGGAAAACCCGTATCACTGGCCAGAAAATCTGACAGATGAGTGGTTGGTGCGGATGCGCCGTACCGAGATTAATCGCTATCCGGATCCTGCAGCATCCCAGTTAAGCAATGCTCTGCGTGAAGCGATGCAGGTGCCGGATACTATGGGTTTACTGTTGGGTAATGGTTCAGATGAATTGATTCAGATGCTGGCGGTGGCAATTGCTGAAAAGGGTCGAGTGATCATGGCTCCTGAACCTACTTTTGTTATGTACCGAATGATCGCCAGTGTATTGGGAATGACCTATGTCGGCGTGCCCTTGCAGAGTGATTTTTCGCTTGATAGTGATGCGATGCTGGCTGCAATCAAAAAACATAACCCGGCACTGTTATTCCTGGCCTACCCAAATAATCCAACCGGTAACCTGTTTGCGGAAGAGGCGATATGTAACATTCTTGATCAAGCGTCTGGCCTGGTTGTTATCGATGAGGCTTACGCACCCTTTACCGATGCCAGCTTTATGCGGCGTCTGGCTGATTACGATAATCTGCTGGTTTTACGGACCGTTTCTAAAATGGGGCTTGCCGGCTTGCGGCTTGGACTGTTGGCGGGTCCAAAACCCTGGCTGAATGAAATTGATAAAACTCGATTGCCTTATAATATTAATGTATTGACTCAGGTCAGCGCGTTATTCGCCGTAGAACATATCGATGTGCTTATGGATCAGGCACAACAGATTCGTAACGATCGCAGTGAGCTGATAAATGGGTTGAGTCAGCTTAGTAAGCTTACCGTTTATCCGAGCGAAGCGAACTTTGTTCTGTTTAGAGCCCCCCAGGGAAGAGGTCAGGAAATATTTGAAGAGCTAAAGCGCCAGGGTATCTTAATAAAAAACCTTTCACCAGCGGGTGGTGTCCTCACCGACTGTTTACGGGTAACAGTCGGCACTGTTGATGAAAATGCCGCATTCATCAATGCGATGAATAACTGTTGTTAATTAACCCATTACAACGGCAGATGAAAGGCTTACATGCTCTGGATGCGACTCAGTTGTTCTTCCAGTTTCGTTAACAGTTGTCTGGACTTTTCTGCTTTGTTTTTTTCTTTTTCTACAACAATAGCGGGTGCTTTATCGACAAAGTTGCTATTGGACAGTTTCCCAGTGATTCGTTGAAGGTTTGTAGTTTCTTTTTCCATTTCTTTTTTCAGGCGCAGGATTTCTTCATCTTTTTCGATTAATCCAGTCATCGGAATGAGTAATTTCATTTCACCTATTAAGGCAGTGGCTGACTCAGGGGCATGATCAGTATCGAGCCAGGTAATCGATTCAAGACGAGCCAGTGATAGTAAATAATGGCGATTTTGCTTGAGTCTTGCTGCATCGATATCTGACCCATCCTGTAGTAAAACAGCTAAGGGCTTACCCGGCGGAATGTTATAGCCACTGCGAATCTTGCGAACACCCAGTACAAAGCTTTTTAGCCATTCGACCTCGTCAATGGCTGCTAAATCTACAGGCGGTAATTCGTCACCAGGAAACGGCTGAATCATGATTGTGTCTGCAGTAACCCCTGTAAGCGGAGCGACTCGTTGCCAGATTTCCTCCGTGATATACGGGATCAGAGGATGAGCGATTCTAAGCAGGTTTTCGAGGACTCTAACCAGTGTCTGGCGAGTGCCGCGCAAGGCAGCTTCAGGGGTGTCAGGGTTAGTTAATACAGGTTTGGAAAGCTCGAGATACCAGTCACAGTACTCATCCCAGGCGAACGAGTAGATGGCTTGAGAGGCATGGTCGAGTCGGTATTTTTCAATAGAGCCGGCTACCTGGGTTGCGCACTGGTTCAGACGGCTGAGAATCCACCGGTCTGCACTGGATAGTTCCACATCACCGGTAATACCACAGTCTTTGTTTTCTGTGTTCATCAAAACATAACGTGCAGCATTCCAGAGTTTGTTACAAAAATTTCGATAGCCTTCAATCCGGCTCATGTCAAAATTGATGTCACGGCCGGTTGACGCCATTGCAGCAAAAGTAAAGCGCAAGGCATCCGTGCCAAAAGAGGGAATGCCCTCAGGAAAATCTTTACGTGTTTGCTTTCCAACTTTTTCGGCGAGGTGTGGCTGCATCATGCCGGTGGTGCGTTTTTCAACTAGCGTTTCCAGTTCGATGCCATCAATAAGGTCAATAGGGTCGAGCACATTGCCTTTGGATTTTGACATTTTCTGGCCATGCGAATCACGTACCAGACCATGGATATAAATATCTTTAAAGGGCACTTTATCCATGAATTTCAGGCCCATCATAATCATGCGGGCAACCCAGAAAAAGATAATATCAAACCCGGTAACCAGAACGCTGGTTGGGTAGAAGGTAGTTAAACGATCCGTTTTTTCTGGCCAGCCCAGTGTCGAGAAAGGCCAGAGTGCAGAACTGAACCAGGTATCCAGGACATCTTCATCTTGCGTTAAAGGGTAACCAGTGGCCAGCGCATATTTCTCGCGAACTTCCTGTTCAGAACGCCCAACGTAAATATTGCCATCAACGTCATACCAGGCAGGGATACGATGGCCCCACCAGATTTGCCGCGAAATACACCAGTCCTGAATGTTGTGCATCCATTCGTAGTAAGTATTTTTCCAGTTATCGGGTACAAAACGAATATCGCCATTTTCGACAGCAGCAATAGCCGGCTCTGCTAATGGGCCTACTTTCACATACCACTGATCTGTCAGGAAGGGCTCAATGACGCTGCCAGAACGATCTCCGCGTGGCACCATCAATTTGTGGTCACCCACTTTTTCGAGCAACCCCTGTGCATCCAGATCTGCAACAATTTGCTTGCGTGCAGCGAATCGGTCCAGTCCAATATAGGCGTCAGGGATCAGTGTGTTTTCGTCTTCTTCATTAGCGCGAACGGTGGCGTCCACTGTGAAGATATTAATCAGGCCACCATGAGGGAGAGAAACAATATCTGCATGGTCGCGGTGGCCTTGCCAGACGGTGTAATCGTTAAAGTCATGGGCCGGTGTGATTTTCACGCAACCGGTTCCAAATTCAGGGTCAACATAGTCGTCGGCGATGATCGGTATGCGCCGACCGGTCAGTGGTAATTCGACAAAGTTTCCGAGCAGGTGTTTATAGCGTTCGTCCTCGGGGTGCACCGCCACTGCACAATCGCCCAGGAGAGTCTCAGGCCGGGTCGTTGCAACAACCAGGTGCCCATCACCACTGCTCAGCGGGTATCGCATATGCCAGAGGTGGCCGTTTTCTTCCTGTGAAAGCACCTCCAGGTCAGAGACGGCGGTGTGGAGGACCGGATCCCAGTTCACCAGGCGTTTACCGCGATAAATTAAATCTTCTTCGTAAAGGCGGACAAACACTTCCTTGACGGCATCCGACAAACCGTCGTCCATCGTGAAGCGTTCGTGTGACCAGTCCAGGGACGAACCCATTCGGCGGAGTTGGCGAGTGATCGTGCCGCCTGATGTTTCTTTCCAGTCCCAGATACGTTCGATAAAAGCGTCACGCCCCAGGTCATGCCGGGTTTTACCTTCTGCTTCCAGCTGCCGCTCAACCACCATTTGGGTAGCGATGCCCGCATGGTCACTGCCAGCCTGCCAGAGCGTATTATGACCGCGCATTCGGTGAAAACGGCTGAGGGCATCCATCAATGTATCCTGGAATGCATGGCCCATGTGCAAGCGACCGGTCACATTTGGCGGTGGAATCATGATGCAGTAGGGACTGCCTTCCCCCTGAGGTTTAAAATATCCCTTGTTCTCCCAGGTCTCGTACCAGCGCTGCTCGATTGAATGCGGATTATAGGTTGTTTCCATTGACTGTCACGGCCCCGAATATGCGATTGTTCAAAATGCGATTATAGCGCAGCTAACAGGTTTTGGGTCGATGATCGGTTGGAAATCGCTCAGGCCATTTGTTACTCTTCCTGAAGCTTGAGGGAGACAAAATGGGCCAGAAAAATGTAAAGAGTCGGGTGGTTTCTCCTGATGCACTCAAGCCTTGCCCAGAGAGCCCAAACTGTGTGTCGAGCCAACATGAACATCACCGGGTAGACGCGATTAAATTTACTCTGCCAGCCGATGTGGTATGGGCGCAGTTAATGACAATTCTTCAACAAACAAAACGCATCAAAATTATCATGCAGTCCGAGACGTATGTGCATGCAGTGGCGAGGAGCTGGTTATTTCGGTTTGTAGACGATATCGAGTTTCTTTTATTACCAGAAGAAAGTTTGATTCACGTCCGTTCAGCATCGAGGGTGGGGTATAGCGATTTTGGGGTAAACCGAAGGCGGGTTGAACGACTACGTGAGGCCCTGATTGACTGACTGTAGCAGCTCTATCATCGGCTAAATTAACAAAGTACCTGTGGCGCACGACCTATCAAAGTGATTTAAGCGGTGAAGGTCCGTTGAACGGGTCGCAGGAGAACTATCAGGGAAGAATGCAATGTTGTCGTTCAGTATATCTGGGCATTTGACAGTCATGCGCTAATAAATAGCAGCCAGACTGTTTGAATCATTCAGTGCAAGTATAATATCGAGCCTCCGGCTATCAAGGGGAGGCAGGAGAGTGCCAACAGGGTTCCTCTGAGGGCCTGTCATCCGATATTTGACCCTCCCAGTTAAGATAAATAGCCATTCTGTGAACTCCAGCAACAAGACAAAGCCTCGATTAGACGATTAATAGTGCTCATTGCATTTATTCACAAGGGGAAGAGCGTGGCTGGTTTCACGATATCTAAGACTGTAGGGTTGGCTTTTGCTTCATTTATTCTCAGCGGATGCCAGGTAGGCGGTGATGTTGATCTTGGTAATAGGCTGGCGAGCTCTGCGCCGGAATCAAGCAAACAATCTGTACAGTATTCGAATACTCCAAGAGCTTCCGAGTCTGCAGTTTTAGGTGATTCATTTATCAGAACTGCGGAAATTGTTAGCGGATCATTTTCCCCTTCAGTACCGGGTGACTGGTCGTTGGTTTTTGAGGATGATTTTACCGGAAACTCCCTTGATCCGAATAAATGGCGCCTAGGCGGGCACCATCTGGGTATAGCCGGCATGGGTGCAAATAACAGCAACAATGTTGTTGTTCGTCAAGGGAATGTAGAATTGCTTGCAGAAAAAACCCCATCGATATTTGGTAGCAGAGAATATGACTTTTCAGGTGCGGAAATATCAACGTATCAGATGTTTAATCAGGCTTACGGTTTTTTTGAAGCCAAAATGAAATATGATGCGGTGCAGGGTGTTTGGCCTGCATTCTGGTTGATGCCTGATCGGGGCGACTATGGATATGACATTCACCACCACGAAAGTTTTTTGCGTTTTAATATTGATGACTACTCTCAGCCGGTAAGCTCAGCTTTGCTGAAAGTCAGGGTGACGGAAGTGGATTTTGTGCCAGGCAATGAAAGAAACTCTGATAAAGTCAATTACAATCTTTCGGTTCATAAACTACTCTCGGATAATTGGGATGAAAAGACAGTGACCTGGAATACTCGACCTGTGTACGACCCTCTGTGGATACGACAACTTTCTGCCAGCGTGAATGGTCCAGCGCTTATTAATGAAATTACGGTTGGTCAGGATATTGTTATTGATATCACTGATTATGTTAATGCCCAGATTGCAGATAATGGCCAGGTTTCAGTGGCGCTGGTTGATACGTTCAGGAAACAAAAACAGATTACTTTGGGTAGCAAGGAATCCGTCAATTATGACGATCAACCACGCCTGGAGATTGATGGGAATATGCTCACAGCTTCAGATGATGCCTATGTGAGAGCGGGTGATAAATATGCGGATGTCAATTACGGTGATCAATCCGATCTGGTAATCAAGTCACCATGGAATAACACTTCAGCGATTGATGATGACGGGATGGAAATCGATATTATGGAATCATTAGGTATCTGGGGTGAAGACAGAACGCAACACGCAATGCATTGGGATTATTATGGGCGAAATCATCCAAACGCTGATTCGCAGACATTATCTTTGCAGTCAACGAATGACGGTTATCACGTCTATGGTATGAACTGGCAACCTGGCAAGATTGATTTTTATGTTGATGGTGTTAAGACATGGGAGCATGAGACGGATCGAGTGAGTCAAGTTGCTTCTTATATGCTGTTATCGCAGCAGTTGGGTGGTTGGGCAGGGAATGCTAATATTGATGCGGGTTTTGAGCCTGCGACTTTGTTTGTGGATTATGTGCGAGTCTGGTCTGGCACAGCGTCGGAATGAGGCTTGCCTGGAAAAGCTGCTTTAAATTAATGCTTTTCGGGCGGTTGGCCACTCGCTTCATAAACTGCAATCGCCTGCTTTGACTGTGCTCTGATATTCTCCCTGAATTCAGGGAACTGTTTTTCAATGCTATTTTTAACCAGGAGAGTGGCATCCTGTTTTAACTGATGGGTGGGTGTTTCAGGGAAGTTTTGCATCAGTCGCCCGGTAGCTTCCATGATCAATTCCCGTATCGGAGTTGATTCTATGAGAAGTTGATATAGCTGCTCGTTGGAGTCAGATAAAGAGGCATCCAGATTAATTTTTCTATCCAGTATCGGGATACCCTCTGCATCAAGTTTTATCATGGTATTGGCTATCTCATTTGTCTATTGTATGGGTTTCCATCGGGTACCCACGCTCTTTATAAAAACTGTAACGCACCCGACCTTGTTGTTTTATCGTTGTATCCTGATTGATGAGTTCGGCGACTCGGTCAAAGCGACTGAAAAACAAAGGGACATCATCTGCCAGGTTGATGAGCACATCACGAGTGACAGGTTCTGAGTCGTGAGCCAGGGTAACCGGTGGAGGCATTTCGTCACCTTCCCTGTGAATACAGTGAGGTAGAAAACTGCTTTTCTGAAATGTCCAGAGGAGTTTGTCTAGAGCCTGAGTTTCCTGCTCTGAATTTGTGTGAATGAATACCTGCTTACCTAGTCGGTAAGCTTTACCAGTCAGGCGACAGGTAAATTGCAAACGCTGTTGCATGTCATCATTAGGCAGCAGATAAAAATTCACACGGGTCATGCGCTAATCCTGTTCGCTGCTACAACGCGAAAGTAATAACTGTGTCAGGAGCGGGACAGGACGACCCGTAGCGCCTTTTGCCGCACCACTTTTCCAGGCAACACCTGCAATATCCAGATGTGCCCAGCGGTAGTCTTTTGTAAAGCGGCTTAAAAAGCAGGCGGCAGTAATGGTGCCTGCGCCCGGGGACCCTATATTTGCCATGTCGGCGAAATTACTGGACAGTTGCTTGTCGTATTCTTCCCAGATTGGCAATTGCCAGGCGCGGTCTCCCGATAGTTGACCTGCTTCAAGGATCTCGTCGGCAAGCTCCTGATCGTTGGCCATGAGGCCCATCGTGTGATAACCCAGAGCGGCAATGCAGGCACCTGTTAAGGTGGCAATATCAATAATGATTTCCGGATTGAATTTTTCTGCATAGGTGAGCGCATCGCACAAAATTAACCGGCCTTCCGCATCGGTGTTAAGTACTTCGATGGTCTTTCCGGACATGCTGGTGACCACATCACCAGGCTTCGATGCATCGCCATCCGGCAGGTTTTCTGTCGTCGGGATAATGCC
>JAZGER010000101.1:0-3132 GCA_036478835.1 Gammaproteobacteria bacterium
GTGAGGGTGAGCATTTGTGGTTACGAATAAAAAAGAGAAGTTGCAACACGGACTGGGTGGCTAACCAACTCGCTCGTCTGGCTGGCCTGAAGCAATCGGCAGTCAGTTATGCCGGGATGAAAGACCGTCATGCCGTGACGACACAATGGTTCTCGCTGCATCTTCCTGGCAAGCCAGACCCCGTTTGGCCAAACCTGGAAGATGAAGATTTCGAAATACTGGAATCCCGACGCCATAACAGAAAGTTAAAGCGCGGGGGCTTAAAAAGCAATCAATTTCAACTGCTCATCCGCGACATCACTGGCGATCAAAACCACATCGATCACCGGATTGAAACCATAAGGAATTCGGGTGTTCCAAACTATTTTGGTAACCAACGGTTTGGAAGAGGTGGGCAAAACCTTAACTTTGCCTTGAAATTATTCAGTGATAAACGCTTTCGAGCTTCTCGAACCAGGAGAGGCATTTATTTATCTGCCGCGCGTTCAGCAATTTTCAATAAAATCCTGGCTGCTCGAATCGAAAGCGGTAACTGGAACACACCTGTAGTCGGAGAAGCGTGTCAACTCGATGGGCGGTCGGCCTGCTTTGTCATTGATGCGCTGGATGAAGAAATAGTCAGTCGAGCAAATGCACTGACCATTCATCCAACCGCTGCCCTTTGGGGTGAAGGAGAATACCTGCCTGCTGGCAGTGCAAAACAAATTGAGCTAGATGTTGCAGAACAGCTATCGGTATACACCCAGGGCCTTGAATCAAACAGAATGGCTTTCGCCCGACGCGCGATGCGAATTGCATTGCCAGAAATAGAACACGAGTGGGTATCAGACACTATGTGCCGATTGCAGTTTAGCTTGCCGCCTGGCAGCTACGCGACGGCGGTTTTACGAGAAATCATCAACGCTAACGATGTGTTTTCAGTTAAACAACCATGACACACTTATCCGAAGTCACCAGCAAGATGACTCAAGCTGCAAAAAATAGCGGTCGGAAACCTGAAGATGTTCGACTCATCGCAGTTTCCAAGACAAAACCGCTGACGGCAGTAACGTCCCTGGCTAGCGAAGGGCAAATAGATTTTGGTGAAAATACGATTCAGGATGCTGAAACAAAAATACCCCACTGTAAAAATCTGACCTGGCATTTTATTGGCCATTTGCAATCGAATAAAACAAAATATATGCCTGAGTTATTTGACTGGGTGCATACCATTGACAGCTTAAAGCTAGTGACAAGAATTAACGCTGCTGCGATCAGCGGGAAGAAAACTATTAACCTCCTGTTGCAGGTTAATGTGGCAAATGATAAAGATAAAACAGGATTAAGAGTGAATGATTTATTCCCCATGGCAGAACAGATTCTTAATTCATCTTTCAGCGGCATTGCACTAAAAGGCGTCATGACCATAGGCCGTAAAAATGCGACAAAAGACCAGTCCAGGCAAACATTCGAAGCACTGCGCCAACTGGCAGAAAATGCGGCGCAAGAATTCGGCACCGAGTATTTTTCAGAGCTTTCAATGGGCATGAGTGACGATTTTGAAATGGCTATTGAAGAAGGCGCTACCATGGTTCGTGTGGGGGCAGCACTTTTTGGTGGCCGGGGGGCACACCCTATTTAATGATCCTGTTAGAGTGTCGTACACTCAGCGGAAATTAAGCCTGATCCAGTGGGCTGTATGCGCTCACGCCTGGACGATCGAGTACATGTGTATAAATCATCGTTGTGGATACATTTGCATGCCCCAATAATGTCTGGATAGTGCGAATATCATGGTTTGCCTGTAACAGATGCGTTGCAAAACAATGGCGCAGTGTGTGGCAACCTACCCGTTTATGTATGCCGCAAGCTGTGCTGGCCCGTTTTATCGCTTTCTGCAGAGCGCTTTCATGCAGATGATGACGGCGAATTTTTCCGCCTCGCGGATCGACAGCCAGGCGCCCGGAGGGAAACAAAAACTGCCATTTCAGCTCATGACCAGCATTAGGGTACTTACGGTGCAATGCGCCAGGTAAGACAACCTCACCATGGCCAGCAGCTAGATCCTTTTCATGGAATTGGCGTACCAGCACAATTTGTTTTTGCAAGTCACTGACCAGAGTAGAAGGCAGTGGCACATATCGATCTTTCTTACCTTTTGCCTGGTGTACGTAAATTCGACTATATTCAAAATCGATATCCTGGACACGTAATCGCATGGCCTCAAGCAGTCGCATCCCGGTTCCATAGAGTAATGAGGCAAGCAATTTATGAATACCATCAAGCTGATCCAGTAACCTCATGACTTCACTTCGCTTTAGAATAATGGGCAATTTCCGTGGTTTTTTAGCCCGGATGAAAGCCTCCATTTCATCTAGCGGCTTACCAAGTACTTTCCCGTAAAAAAATACCAGGGCATTTAATGCCAGATTTTGCGTGCTGGCAGAAACATTGCGTTGGAGGACCAGATAATCCAGAAAAGATTTTACTTCACTGGCCCCAGTTTTCTCTGGTGATTTATTTCTGCAAAACAAAATGTATCGACAAAGCCATTGTTCATACGTTTGCTCTGTTTTATAAGCGTAGCCTCTGCGTCGTATTTCACTGACAAGGCGAACAATCATCTCACGATGATGTTTTCGAACATCCTGAAGAGGGCCTTCGCCCTTACGTTCTTTCAGATAAGTTAATTCTTCCGGCGCCAACTGACGAGACGTTGTAGGGTGATCAATATCCAGCTGCCTGGCCGAATCCAGCCAGTATTGCCAGTTCACATCCTGGCATAATGCTAATGCAAACGATTCGCAATACATAATCTGTATGGCGTTAATATGTTGCGCAAATTGCCAACCTTCCAGGCGATTCTGGCAGCCTAGCGCTTCAAAATACCGGGTAATATCGGCTGCAGAAAGGGACTTGATTTTGTTTCCATTTTGAGCCTTAATAAACGTCTCGATGTGTTTGACGTACCATCGCCGCTGTTGCTTAGGGATAGAGTGTTTTGTCAGGTATTTCAGATAGTTAGTAAAAAAACGCGAGGTTGCGTTAGATTGTCCTACGGGGTGATCAGACATAAGTGACCTCCTTGTCACAATAACCAGGCATCCTTGCCCGGAGAGAAATGTATGACGATTGCGCTTTACCGCTTACGTG
>JAZGER010000102.1:0-24785 GCA_036478835.1 Gammaproteobacteria bacterium
GTGAATGCAACGGTTACTGATAACACATCGGTTGTTTCAATTAACGATAATGAAGTCTCTGCCTGTGGCGAACCTGCTTTCGATGCTAAAACTGAAAACGGCTTCTTTGTCTGGCAGGACTGTACAACAGGCCAGTGGTCTATTCGGACCCTCGGCGGTGGCAGCGCCAGCGCAATAACCTATTCCGGCAATATTCTCTCGAATCAGGCAATCACTGGCCTGGCTGGATTCAGCATGGAAACCGGTGATGTCTATGACAATACAGCGAATACGAAACAACTCGACTATACATTCCGCATGCAGGGTGCTGGCGTTGATGGCGGCTCATTTACGCTAGCGTCCGGCGCAAGCGCCTGCCTGGAAATAGCTGCAGCACCTTCTGGTTCGACTGTCTACATCGGTAGCGCTCGCACCGCTTACACCACGCCAATTGATCTTTCTACACTGAATAGTTGTGCCGCCACTCCAGGCATCTCTATTGCAGATGCCAGCGTCTCCGAAAGCGCTAGCAGTGTTGACCTGACAGTCTCCCTCTCAGTTGCCAGCACCCAAACGGTATCTGTCAATTATGCTACCAGCGACAACACGGCTACAGCCGGAAACGACTACATCGCCAACAGTGGGTCGCTCACCTTCAATGCCGGTGAAACCAGTAAAACCCTGACTATCAGTTTGATCGATGACAGCCTGTCTGAAGGGGCTGAAGCCTTCTCTGTCACGCTGTCTGCCCCGGTGAATGCTGATATCACCGATAGCGCCTCTGTGGTCACAATCAACGATAATGATGGTGCGCCTACACTGGGAGTCAACGGTGTTACCGCTGACGAGTCTGCTGGCTCTACAACGGTTACCGTCAATTTATCAATAGCGAGTTCGCAGAACGTCTCGGTTAATTATGCTCTCAGTGATGGTACTGCAATTGCGGGACAAGATTTCACCGTAACATCAGGCACTCTGACGTTTAATCCTGGCGAAACGAGTAAAACAGTCTCTGTAACGATACTGGACGATTCGATCCCTGAGAACGAAGAAACTTTGACTGTTACATTATCCTCCGCTGTCAATGCTGATATCGGTGTCAGTAACGCTAGCATTACCATTACAGATAATGACCCTGCGCCATCAGTAACGATTAATGATCTATCGATACCTGAATCTATTGGCACGGCAAGTACAACCGTGAGTCTGTCTCATGCTAGCGCCTTAACGGTCACTGTAGACTATGTTTCTACTAATGGCACTGCCGTTACCGGAGAAGACTATTCCAGCGTGTCTGGAACAGTGAGCTTCGCTCCAGGCGAAACATCCGCATCACTCGATATCAACATCATTGATGACAGTATTTCAGAAGGCACTGAAAACTTGAAAATTCTCTTATCTGCTTCAGATAATGCGACTATCACAGACAACAGTGCAACTGTCACGATCACTGATGATGATGCTGCACCTTCTCTCTCTGTCAGTGACATATCCATATCAGAATCTGTCGGCACCGCAAATGTCGCTGTCACTCTATCAAGTACCAGTGCATTAACCGTTACGGTGAATTACAGCTTATTTAATAATACAGCAGAGTCTGGCAGTGATTTCGATGCTAATAGCGGCGCATTAACCTTTGCTCCTGGCATCACTCATCAGTCAATACCGGTATCCATTATTAATGATCTGATTCCTGAAAGCACTGAAAGCCTGAGTATTGCGCTTTCATCTCCTGCCAATGCGCTGATAGCTGATGGAACAAGCCTTGTCACTATTACGGATGATGACGCAATCCCAACGATTGGTATCAACGACGTGACTGTTTCCGAAGGCGCTAGTACCAACTTCCTGGTGACGTTGAATACGGCAAGCAGCCTGCCAGTGAGCATTGATTACGCAACCTTCAATGCCAGTAATACGACCAGCACGGTATTTTTCGACAACTTCGAATCTTCGACTGGATGGTCTACCAATCCATTCGGAACGGATAATGCGACCACAGGCCAGTGGGAACGGGGTAATCCAAGTGGTACTGAAATCAATGGTATCAAACAACAATTAACCAATACGGTGAGCGGATCGAATAACCTTGTCACAGGCCGTAACGCAGGCAGTTCAGTTGGTACCTATGATATAGATAGCGGGGTTACATCGATGCGCTCCCCTGCGATCGCCTTACCGGCGGGTCAACAAATCAGTATCGATTTTAGCTACTATCTGGCACATCTGAATAACTCACAATCAGATGACTTCTTCAGAGTCTCCATTATAAGCTCTGGAACGTCGGTTATCCTTGAAGAGAAAGGCAATGGCCAGGATAAAGCTGCCGCATGGAAAACCCATACAGCAGATATCAGCAGTTTTGCAGGTCAAACAATCCGCATCCTGATAGAAGCTGCTGACAATGGAACCCCAAGCCTGGTCGAAGCTGCGATGGATGATTTACGCATCAGAGCTACCACAACGAACGCTGTAGCCGGCGACGACTATACAGCATCAACTGGGACACTCACCTTCCAACCTGGTGAAGTTTCAAAACAGATCAATGTTCCTGTTCTGAATGATGCATTAAATGAGTTTGCCGAAGAATTCAGTGTCATCCTCAGCAACCCTGTGAACGCAACCATCAATGATGGTACGGGAACGGCGGTTATTCAGTAACCTGCGAAACCAGGTATAAAATAGTGACTACTAGGCTATGCCTCGTAGTCACTACCTGTGATTCATTCCCGAATTCAAATAGAAGGGATTTAGCTCGCTTGCTTCATAATACTAGTTAGCGACTTTATCTTTAATTGGCCAAACAAACCGACCTTCTTTCCCTTACTCTATGCATAATCAAGCTCACTCAACATTGCCATTACCCCTGGCTAATCCCTACTCTATTTTTCGAATACCATCCCTCTGCGGCCCTTAATCAGGCAACGCATGGACTAACAGGAAGAACGAATATTGATGACAAGCGTACCATCGACGAATCGAGCATTCTCTCTCTGGCTCTGACGAACAATTAAACCTGATTGTGTGCGAGATATGCTATAGAGTAATGACGTATCAATCGTCTGATAGACGGAGCTACCAAAAATAGTGTCGAGGGGAGAAATAAAACCGGCATGTTCCGACGCGTAAGTCAATAAGTCCAGCCAGGGTTTGTCAACCAGCGCAATAGACAGGTGCTTCTTCGTATTCTGCTCTTCTAACGATGTGTATCTTCCAGAAACTCTCTCCAACCGGACTAACGCGTCGAAACCCAGCAGGTTTGCCCAGCTTTTCCATTTAAGGAATCGTGCATCCACCCGCCACTGATCACCATACACAGCATACTGCTTGCTTTCGCAGTTTGACGCAGACTTTAGTGTTAGCTGGAAATATTGTGGAGACAGCTTATCAAATATTAACCAGGCCACCGGCTCTTCATTTGCAAGCCGTGAATAGGTGAAAAAGCCTGACCCGGCAGATAACCCCAGCACCACAACCACCAAAGCAAGAGCCGAGAGGGTAACCTTCTTTTTTATGCGCACTCGGATTGAACAACAGCAGCCAGAAAAGTTGCCTGCTCAATCACCTGATCCTCATCATCACCTTCTACCATCACACGAATAAGGGGTTCCGTACCTGAGGGCCGAAGTAACACCCTTCCCCTGCCATTCAGAATCGTCTCGGCATGTAAAACTGCCTTCTTTAGTGCATCTGATTCCTCAAAATTTGTGCCCGGTGACACAGGGACATTGATCATGTGTTGCGGGTATTTTTTCATCCCAGTTTTGAGATCATGCAGCGGTTTATTCTGTTTTATCATGGCGGCAACAATTTGCAACGAAG
The DNA here is from genome assembly GCA_036478835.1 of Gammaproteobacteria bacterium. Lineage (GTDB taxonomy): Bacteria > Pseudomonadota > Gammaproteobacteria > DSM-19610 > DSM-19610 > JAZGER01. Next base: position 3,802 of record JAZGER010000102.1, read on the forward strand.
AAACAATACCATCGCCTGTTGTTGTCCGGTCCAGGCAAATGATATGCCCAGATGACTCGCCACCCACCAGGCCACCTTTGTCACTCAACATTTCCATAACATATCGGTCACCAACGGCCGCACGGTAGAAAGCAATACCCTGTGCTTTTAATGCATGCTCTAAACCCAGATTACTCATTAACGTGCCGATAACAGGGCCTTGAAGCTGCTCACTTTCGAACCGGGCCAGGGCAATGATATATAGCAGTTCATCACCATCAACAATTTCACCCTTGTGATCAACCATAATCACCCGGTCGCCATCCCCATCAAACGCAATCCCAATGTCTGCCTTATGCTCGAGCACAGCCTGAGAAAGCTTTTCTGGATTGGTTGAACCACAATCCTGATTGATATTCAAACCATCAGGTGAAACACCCAACGAGATCACTTCTGCCCCAAGCTCGTCAAAAACACGCGGAGCAATATAATAGGTTGCGCCATTGGCACAATCGACAACAATTTTTAACGGCGAAAGTGTGGCAAGGCAAGGAATCGTACTTTTACAAAATTCAATATATCGCCCACGTGCATCCTCCACTCTTTCCGCTTTTCCCAAATGTGACGAGTCGACCGTCTGCACAGGCAGATCCAGCGCTGCTTCAATGGCGTATTCCACATCATCTGCCAGCTTTTTTCCTTCCGATGAAAAAAATTTAATGCCATTATCGTAATGCGGGTTATGCGATGCGCTAATGACGATACCAGCGCACGCATGAAGTGTTCTGGTTAAATACGCGATAGCAGGCGTTGGCATAGGCCCCAACAATCTGACATCCACTCCAGATGACGACAAGCCAGCCTCAAGTGCAGACTCGAACATATAACCAGACAGTCTAGTGTCTTTCCCAATAACAACCCGAGCACCCTTTCCAGAGCCAAGCACATGACCCGTTGCCCACCCCAGCTTCAGCATAAACTCAGCGGTAATGGGAGGATCTCCCACTTTTCCACGAATACCATCGGTACCAAAATATTTCTTTTCCATACTCACATTCTCTTCCTGGCCTGTTGAACCAATTGTAATAACTGTATTGCCTGGCAGGTCTCTTTCACATCATGAACCCGAACAATATTAGCACCTCTTTCGATCGCAAAAAATGCCAGAACAACACTGGGAACCAGGCGCTGGTTAACATCAAGGTCCAAGAGTCGCCCAATCATAGACTTTCTCGATAAACCAACCAGCAACGGGGCATTCAACGTGGCAAATTCATCTAACCTCGCCAGCAATTCCAGATTGTGAGCATCCGTTTTGCCAAAGCCAAAACCCGGGTCAATAAGTATGTTCTCTCTTGCTATACCTGATGATTCACATAACGCAATCCGGTCTGAAAAATACTGAACGATATCTGTCAGAACATCACCATAGACAGGGGTCTCCTGCATCGTTCCAGGTTCGCCCTGCATATGCATCAAACACACAGGAACCCCAGAATCAGCAACTACCTGCCGGGATGTCGGGTCACTCAGCGCAGTGATGTCATTAACAAACCCTGCACCGGCTGCAATCGCAGCAGTCATAACCTCTGGCTTACGGGTATCAATCGATATCGGAACAGAAATCTCAGTCGCAAGCAGCTCAATCACGGGAATGACGCGATCAATTTCTTCGTTAACCGAGACTGGCTTTGCTCCGGGCCGAGTGGACTCACCACCCACATCAATTATCGCAGCACCTTCACAAATCATCTGCAAAGCCTGCTCGCTGGCTTTTGTGGCCGAAGTAAAACGTCCACCATCAGAAAAAGAATCCGGTGTTACATTCAATACAGCCATAACGCAAGGCGCCGATAAATCTAACGATTTACCGGCGCAATCAAGCTTAACTGACATGTCTGTTTAAAATTTTATAGAGAATACAACACTATATCCTAGTGCAATTCCGCAGGGCCACCAATCGGATCAGACCCTTTATCTTTATCGTCTTTATCATCGGTTGCTGCGCCACTGCCAGGCCTGTTCTGCGAATCGTCATCCCAGTCCTGTGGAGCTCGAGGCTCTTTACCTTCCATAATGTCATCAATCTGATCGGAATCAATCGTTTCGAATTTCATCAAGGCATCTGACATCGAGTGCAGCTTGTCCAGATTTTCTTTAAGAATTGTCTCTGCTTTTTCATAGTTTGAATTAATCACGGCGTGTATCTCAGCATCAATAATATGCGACGTCTCATCTGAAATCACTTTATGTTGAGTTACAGAGCGCCCCAGAAAGACTTCACCTTCTTCTTCGCTGTATGACTGAGGCCCCAATCGATCAGAAAGCCCCCATTTCGTTACCATATTTCTCGCTATCTCTGTTGCTCTTTGTATATCGTTAGAGGCGCCTGTCGTCACCATATCGGCACCAAAAATCAGCTCCTCAGCAATACGGCCTCCAAACAAGCTCGCAATCTGACTATTTAGGCGCTGTTTACTATAGCTATAACGATCTTCTTCAGGTAAAAACATGGTCACACCCAGAGCCCGACCACGAGGAATGATAGTGACTTTATAAACAGGATCATGCGATGGCACGAGACGGCCAACGATTGCATGCCCGGCTTCATGATACGCAGTGAGTTTCTTTTCATCTTCATTCATCACCATGGAGCGGCGTTCTGCACCCATCATGATTTTATCTTTGGCTTTTTCAAGATCATCCATATCAACCAGACGTTTATTAGCGCGCGCGGCAAACAGCGCAGCCTCATTAACCAGATTAGCCAGATCAGCACCAGAAAACCCTGGAGTCCCTCGCGCTATAATTGCCGGCTTAATATCTTCGTTCATAGGAACTTTGCGCAGATGAACTTTCAAAATCTGCTCACGCCCACGAATATCAGGTAACGGCACAACGACTTGCCTGTCAAAGCGACCAGGGCGCAATAATGCGGGGTCAAGTACATCAGGACGGTTGGTTGCCGCAATAACAATAACCCCATCATTTGCTTCAAAACCATCCATTTCAACCAGCAACTGGTTCAGCGTCTGCTCGCGCTCATCGTGGCCACCACCAAGCCCAGCGCCACGGTGTCGACCGACAGCATCTATTTCATCTATAAATATAATACAGGGGGCATGCTTTTTTGCCTGCTCAAACATATCGCGAACACGCGATGCCCCTACACCGACAAACATTTCTACAAAATCAGAACCTGAGATTGTAAAGAAAGGCACTTTAGCTTCACCAGCAATTGCTTTCGCAAGTAACGTTTTACCCGTTCCAGGTGAACCGACCAGAAGGACGCCTCGAGGGATTTTACCGCCAAGCTTCTGGAATTTTCCTGGGTCTCTCAGGAACTCAACCAGCTCAGCAACTTCGTCCTTGGCTTCCTCTACACCAGCCACGTCATTAAACGTTATCTTAACCTGATCTTCACCCAGTAAACGTGCGCGGCTTTTGCCGAACGACATGGCTCCACGACCACCGCCCCCCCCTTGCATTTGCCGCATGAAGAATATCCATACACCGATCAGCAAGAGCATTGGGAACCAGGAAATGAAAATCTGCATCAGAAGTGATTCTTGCTCAGGCGCCTGCGCACGAACATCGACACCATTAGCTAACAAATCATCGATCATCTTCGGATCATTGGGCACATAAGAAGAAAAACTCTCCCCGCTGACGTAGTCACCTTTGACAACTCGCCCATCGATCACGACCTTCTCTACCCTGCCTGCTTTAACATTGTTGATAAAGTCTGAATAGGACGTACTCTGAGCTCGCGGCGCTGGGGGGCCGAAATTATTAAAGACAGACATCAGGACGATAGCAATAACCACCCAGAGCATAATGTTTTTAGCCATATCGTTCAAAATTCTGTACCTCGACTTGCGATATTATCTTGATTTAGAAGAAAAAAGTGAATGCATTACTGACATTCGGCCATCTCATCCGTTTCTGTAGATTTAGCGCTATTATACGCGAAAACCTGTTGCAAGGGCATAAACCTCTCGGCTTCTTGGCCTTGAGGCTTTTGGCTTACGAATGACAACCCTTTTGTACTGTACCCGCAAACTGCGAATGAGTTCATCAAAGCCTTCACCCTGAAAAATTTTGACTAACAACGCTCCATCAGGGCACAGCACTTTTGCAGAAAAATCCACGACCAACTCGACTAAATACATTGCTCTGGGTATATCTACAGCCTCTACACCACTGATATTGGGGGCAATATCTGACAAAACAAGGTTTACACCATTTTCAGGGATAGATTTCATTAATTCATCTAATATTACGTCTTCTAAAAAGTCGCCCTGAATAAATTTCACACCGGCCAGCGGTTCAATGGGTAATATGTCCATCGCGATAATTTTGCATGATTTACCGCCAATTTCCTGAATATACTGGCTCCAGCCGCCAGGTGCGGCGCCGAGATCGACAATCGTCGTGCCCGGTCTTATTATTTTGTCTTTAAGATGTATTTCAGACAGCTTATAAACAGCACGTGATCGGTACCCATCCGCTTTCGAGCGCTTAACAAATTCATCCTTAAAATGTTCCTGCAGCCAACGGTGGCTGCTTTTACTACGAGCCATAGCTCATTCGTCCTTCCCCACGTATAATTTCTGTTCAATCGTATATTTCAGGATAACCATGCACCTCTCAGAAACTCAAAAAAAGAAACTGCGCGCAATAGGCCACACATTAAAACCAGTTGTAACCGTGGGCTCCGCCGGATTAACAGCGTCTGTTATTGAGGAGTTCGCGCGTTCAGTAGAACACCATGAGCTACTAAAAATCAAAGTTATCGCAGACGACCGCATCCAGCGCGATGCCATTATCGAACAATTATGCGTGTCTGCCAAAGCTCAATTGATCCAGCGTGTCGGTCATATTGCCCTTATCTGCAAAATTAGCAATAAAAAATCCAGGATAATTGAACAGATATCGTCAAAATAACGTCGGACACTTGTGTCGCAAAACTTTTACTGAACTTGCCACAAATCGTATAATACTATAGTGTGCCGACCTAATTGTGCAGATGTGGCAATTTTTTTGCTAATTGCACAGGATCTTGCCGGTTATCCGAATAAATTTTTTTTATTAAAGTTAAAAGTTATCTTTTGAAGGAGTTATGTAATGCGTTTAATTTCAAGTTTATTAATTGGTAGTTTAGTTTTTGCCACAGGTTGTAGCAAAAATGACGAGGCATCGACTGCTGATTCCATTTTGGACAAAGCCAAGTCAGCCGTAGACAGTGCAACTGACAAAGCTGGTGATATGGCATCCGATGCTGTTGATGGTGTTAAAGATGCAGGCTCTGCTGCCATGGATAAGGCCGGTGATGTGGCATCCGATGCTGTCGATGGCGTTAAAGATGCAGGCTCTGCTGCCATGGATAAGGCTGGTGATATGGCATCTGATGCTGTCGATGGCGTTAAAGATGCAGGCTCTGCTGCCATGGATAAGGCTGGTGATATGGCATCGGATGCTGCCGATGGCGTTAAAGATGCAGGCTCTGCTGCCATGGATAAGGCCGGTGATATGGCATCGGATGCTGTGGATGGAGCCAAAGATGCGGCCGCTGCAGCAAAAGATTCGCACAAAGCACCCTACTAAAATAGCACGCACCAAAAAAGGCATGGGGATTATCCCCATGCCTTTTTTTATACTCATTATTTTTTCTTTATCGGCGCAGCATTTATAAACGCCTTTAATTCACCGTCAAGCTCTCCGTAACGTCTGCCTAACTCCTGCAGCTCATCCAGTTCAAACTTTGACGCCGGCTGTCGTGTTCCTGCTATATTATGCTGAATCATCTGAAGCCGAATAATAACCTCATCAATCTTTTTCCGTAATTCTGCTTTTCTACCTATCATTTCGATACTCCCATCCCGGCTCGCTGCCAATGTACCAGTCAAAAGATTTAGAGTTATGGACACTTTTGTTACATTTTAACTGTATGTCAGAAAAACTAGAAGTATACTGCCCTCGCGACAAGAAGACCAAGACTGCAATACACATTAATTAAAGCGATTCATCTTCTTTATCTAAACAGTGAAGGAATTTGCCAACACCTATACTTAAGGTATATTTCGCATAAAACACTTTCTACAGGAATGACAGCATGAAGAATCTAGTAAGAAATATTTTAACCGTACTCGTTTTAGGCATTGCAGCAATTTACCAATTTCTTCAGGAAAAAAACCCTGACAATACGACGGCCAACCAAAACGTTCAGGAACCCGAATTTCAACAACAATCGGCTAACAGACCAGGAAACGACCTGGATATAAAACAACTAAAACCCGGGAAATGGGTGACTTTATCCGGTAAGGTATCGCGAATACTTCCTGACGATAATCAAGGGTCGCGCCACCAGAAATTTATCCTTAAGCTAAATAAGAAAACAACGCTCCTTATTGCTCACAACATTGACCTTGCGGATAGAGTCCCTCTGGATAAGGGCGACCAAATTACTCTCAGAGGCCGATATGAAAAGAATGACAGGGGCGGCGTTATACACTGGACACATCATGACCCACAGCGTGCAGCAAAGGCAGGATGGATAGAGCATTCCGGCATTCGCTATGAGTAAAAAAGACAAAAAAATGCCCGGAAAACCGGGCATTTAATTTCGAGCTATATGAATAAATATAGTTCGTTACAGCTTCACACCCAGTGCATCAAGAGTCTTCATGGTGATCCCGCCAGTTGCTAGTCCTTTTGCTTTCTGGAATAGTTTAACTGCGGACATCGTCTGAGAACCTAACACGCCATCAATTGGTCCAGGGTTCTGACCTGCTTTTTTCAGTGCAGACTGAATACGCCTTACTGTGCTAGCAGTCGCATTCGTTTCACACAGGACGGAACGCCACTCAATGAAACCTTCACTGACTTTTGAGCGTTTTGTCACTGACGTGTAAGTCGCAGGCACAGGGGTGGTGACTGTCTTTGGTGGCTCAACAAGCTTGCGAACCTTCAAGGACTTATACTCAGCCGGAATTTCCACCGTACGAGTCGCAGGTGGTGTTTTCATGATTTTCTTTTTAACATTTTTATACTTGGCAGGGATTTCAATTTCTTTGGTGCCGCCCTTTTCAACCAGTACTCTTCTGGTAATTGTTTTGTAGCTTGCCGGAACGGTGACCAGACACATAATCTCACCTGTAGACTCGTCAATTCTGGTCACTGTGTTTCCAGATCCTGCGCCACCGCCAGCAGGGCCTAACAAGTTAGCGCCTTTTTTCCAGACAGTCGTCTCTGGCTTATCAAGGACTTTTTCAGTCTCGGTCCTATAAGTTGGCTGCACAACTTCAACACGTTTTGAAGGTGGTTGAACCATAACCTTTTCGGTCACCCATTCGTAAGTCGCTGGGATGACCTCCAAACGCTGTGAAGCTTCCTTGACTAACACCTGCTCAGTACCCCATTCATATTTGGCAGGGATAACGGAAACCTTTTCAGACGCGTCAGATTTTAGCACTTGCTCCGTTGCTGAATTGTATGTTGGCGGAATAAACACACGAGCGTAGCATTCGCCTGGGCGTGCATTGGGTGGCAACAAACCTGAGCTTGAACCAGAAGAAGCGGATGCCATTGCAGCCGAATCAGCAGAAGAGCTTTGCAACGCCTGTATCCGTGCACGCTCGCTTGCCAGTTCAGTTTCAAGGTTAGACACCTTACTTTCCAGCGATGAAAGTTCGTGACTACTTGTACTCGCAGCAGAGGCTGCAGCCTCTGCTTCAGCACTGGCTGTTTTGGTTTTACCCATACTGGAGCAACCGGAAACGGACACGCCGACTATAACAGCCAGTGACACAAGGGATTTACTATATCTATTATTCATTGTTCGCTATCTCCTCATCGATTAGCGTAAAAATACTTTCGTATACTATTGGTCTCAGATGAATCAACTAATGTAACCCACCATTTGAAAACTGAAATTTATGTTACGAAATCAAGTATAAGGCTGTTGCGATTATTAACGCAATGCTCTTGTCTCAATTACATTATATTTAGTTTCAAGAAGTGATGACTATTAACAATTATTCACCAATCGCCAGAAATTTGACTGTCTATAACGAGCAAATAGCACCTGCAATGCTAACAGCTAAATATAAACCACCTGAAATACATGGAACACGGAAAATTGAGTGGCGTCCATCAGTCCTGATTCACGCAGCGTTTTAATTTCGAGAGTTAAGTCACCCGCAAGCCGCCAACCCAAAACGTCACAAAAATCCTGTCAAGAATCGTGGCAACTTTAAACGACGTAACAGATGACATCAGACGTAGCGAATGGCCAGTATTTCCAGCTCCCGAACACCACCTGGGGCCTGAACCGAAGCAACATCTCCTTCAAGTTTTCCAATCAGCGCCCGGGCAATGGGCGATGTGCAGGAAATTTTCCCGGCTTTTATATTCGCTTCATCTTCACCGACGATCTGGTAAGTTATTTCCTTATCTTCGTTTTCATCGTAAATATCGACTGTCGTGCCGAAGACAATTTTTCCACCGGCATTAACTGTTGATATATCAATGATGATTGCATTGGATAATTTGCCATCCAGCTCTTTAATTCGACCTTCAGCAAAACTTTGCTGCTCACGAGCGGCATGATATTCCGCGTTTTCTTTTAAATCGCCATGCGCGCGCGCAACGGCAATCGACTCAATAATTCTCGGGCGATCAACGGTTTTAAGCCGCTGCAATTCCTCGCGTAACATTTCTGCACCACGTTTTGTCAGGGGGACTTTATCACTCACGTTACCTGCTCCTGGTGTAAATCCTGTAATCGTTCAACTTGTTGTGACTCTTTACACGCGAGCGCCATACTTGTTGCGCTGGCATGTGCCATTGTTGTGCTGTATGCAACCTTGTGTTGTAACGCTGCCCCCCGGATAGTATAGGAGTCAGCTATAGCCTGTTTGCCTTCAGTTGTATTAACAATCAGGCTTATCTGATCGTTTTTAATCATATCGACAATGTGTGGGCGGCCTTCCATCACCTTATTAACAATTTCACAAACAATGCCTTGCTGTGAAATAGCCACCGCGGTTCCGCGAGTTGCCACAATAGAAAACCCTTGCTCACTCAGTTCAGACGCCACCTTAACCGCTGCATCTCGATCAGATTTTCGAACACTAATAAAGACCTTGCCCGTCGTCGGCAGGTCAGACCCACTACCCGCCTGCGCTTTTGCAAAAGCCTCCCCGAAACTACGACCCACACCCATCACTTCACCGGTCGATTTCATTTCCGGCCCAAGCAAAGGGTCAACACCCGGAAACTTCACAAACGGAAACACGGCTTCTTTCACGGAAAAATAAGGTGGAATTCTTTCTTCAGTCGCCCCCTGCTCTACAAGCGTTTTACCGACCATACACCTTGCTGCAATTTTTGCTAAAGGATAACCGGTCGCCTTGGACACAAAAGGAACGGTGCGCGATGCTCTAGGGTTCACTTCAATCACAAAAATTTTATTACCTTGAATCGCAAATTGTGCGTTCATAAGACCAATAACATTCAATGCCAATGCTAATGACGTCATTTGCTTGCGCAGCTCATTCAGGACGGCCTCATCAAGACTGTAGGCAGGTAACGAGCACGCAGAATCACCCGAATGCACGCCTGCCTGCTCAATGTGTTCCATGATGGCACCGATCAATACATTGTCACCGTCACAAATCGCATCAACATCAACTTCAACCGCGTCATTAAGAAATCTGTCCAGCAGCACAGGCGAGTCATTTGAAACGCTCACCGCAACGGTCATGTAGCGCTTGAGGTCATCCTGAGTGTGCACAATTTCCATTGCACGTCCGCCCAGGACATACGATGGTCTGACCACCAGTGGATACCCAATTTCATCGGCTAACAGCAATGCATCTTCCGCACTTCTTGCCGTGCGATTGGGTGGTTGCAATAAACCCAGCTGGTTGATTAAGCCCTGAAAGCGTTCACGATCTTCTGCAAGATCGATGGAGTCAGGCGATGTACCAATAATAGGCGCGCCTGCCGCTTCCAGGTCGCGGGCAAGTTTCAACGGCGTTTGCCCACCGTACTGAACAACGACACCTTTGGGTTTTTCCTTATCGATAATTTCAAGCACATCTTCAAGCGTTAAAGGTTCAAAATATAACCGGTCAGAGATATCAAAATCTGTTGAAACCGTTTCTGGATTACAGTTAACCATGATCGTTTCGTAACCATCTTCACGCAACGATAGTGCAGCGTGGACACAGCAGTAATCGAACTCAATCCCCTGGCCAATGCGATTAGGTCCGCCACCCAGCACCATTATCTTATCGCGGGCATCTGGCAGCGACTCACATTCTTCTTCATAAGTTGAATACATGTAAGCCGTATCAGTCGCAAATTCAGCGGCGCAGGTATCCACTCTCTTGTATACAGGTCGAACACCAAGGTCATGGCGTCTATTTCGAAACTCAGCCTCATCAATCCCAAGCAGTTTTGCCAGGCGGCGATCTGAAAAGCCTTTGCGTTTTAGTTGAAAAATTGCATCGAAATCCAGCGCATCAATCGTTGTTTTGCGCAACTCCTCTTCGATGTCTATCAACGCCTGTAACTGCGATAAAAACCATGGGTCGATTTTCGTAATATCGAAAACTTCCTCCAGTGACAGGCCGGCCCGAAAAGCTTCAGCGACATAGAGAATACGATCACTGCCTGCTTCACGCATCTCACGCCGAATAAGATCAAGAGCACCGTCCTGCTCCGGGTCAACTATTTCATCAAAGCCGTCAATACCGGTTTCAAGACCGCGCAAGGCCTTCTGCATAGATTCCTGAAAAGTCCGCCCAATTGCCATCACTTCACCGACTGATTTCATTTGCGTCGTCAGGCGATTATCAGCCTCAGGAAATTTTTCGAACGTAAAGCGCGGAATTTTAGTCACAACATAATCAATGGCAGGCTCGAAAGATGCCGGAGTCGCACCACCGGTAATGTCATTTTTTAGTTCATCCAGGGTATAGCCCACCGCAAGTTTTGCCGCCACCTTGGCAATCGGAAAGCCTGTCGCCTTGGAGGCCAGCGCTGAAGACCTTGAAACACGAGGATTCATCTCAATAATAATCATGCGGCCATTTTCCGGGTTAATGGCAAACTGCACATTAGAACCGCCGGTATCAACGCCAATCTCTCGCAACACCATAAGCGACGCATTCCGCATGATCTGGTATTCTTTATCCGTCAGTGTTTGCGCTGGCGCTACGGTAATTGAATCGCCGGTATGAATCCCCATCGGGTCCAGGTTTTCAATCGAACAAATGATGATGCAGTTGTCTTTATGATCTCGCACCACTTCCATCTCATATTCTTTCCAGCCTAAAATCGATTCTTCGACAAGCAATTCATTGGTTGGCGATAAATCGAGGCCTCGCGTACAGATCTCGACAAATTCCGCCTTGTTATAAGCGATTCCACCGCCGCTCCCACCCATGGTAAAAGACGGACGAATGACTGTTGGAAACCCAACCTGTGCCTGAACCTGTAGCGCCTCTTCCATGCTGTGGGCAACGGACGCACGCGGCATATCCAGACCAATTTTCAGCATCGCTTTACGGAACTGATCACGGTCTTCTGCTTTATCAATCGCTTCGCGTGATGCACCGATCATCTGGACATTAAATTTCTCGAGCACCTTCTCCCGTACCAGATCAAGCGCACAATTCAGCGCGGTCTGTCCGCCCATTGTCGGCAACAAGGCATCAGGCCGCTCTTTTTCTATAATCTTCTCAACTGTTGGCCAGTCAATCGGCTCGATGTACGTGGCATCTGCCATACCCGGATCAGTCATGATCGTTGCCGGATTAGAATTCACCAGGATGACCCGGTAACCTTCTTCGCGTAATGCCGTACAGGCCTGTGCGCCTGAATAGTCAAACTCACAGGCCTGGCCAATAACAATGGGCCCGGCGCCGATAATCAGGATGCTCTTGATGTCAGTTCGTTTTGGCATAAGTTATTCGTCAAATAGAGTCGTGCAAAGCAAATATGAAAATTCTCCGGGGATCATCCCGCAGACACTTGTGATGATGATTTCTCAACAGACATTAGATTAATAAAGTCGTCAAACAGAGAGGCAATATCCTGTGGGCCAGGGCTTGCTTCCGGGTGCCCCTGAAAGCTGAATGCGGGTTTATCCCTTCTACGCACGCCCTGCAGCGATTGATCAAACAGCGAGCGATGGGTCGCTACTAGACAGTCAGGAAGGTGGGCATCATCAACAGCAAAACCATGGTTCTGGCTGGTTATCACAACGTCGCCGGTAGCTAGATCCTGCACCGGGTGATTGGCACCGTGATGACCGAATTTCATTTTCACTGTCTGCGCTCCACTGGCAAGCGACAACAACTGGTGGCCAAGACAGATACCAAAAAGCGGCATATTCACATCCAGCAGTTGCTGGATTGCCTTAATAGCATAGGTACAGGGCTCTGGGTCACCCGGCCCATTGGAAAGAAATACGCCATCAGGTGAAAGCGCGAGCACGTCTTCGGCTGGCGTTGTTGCGGGAACAACGGTTAACCGGCAACCACGATCTGACAGCATTCTGAGAATATTTCTTTTAACACCAAAGTCAAAAGCCACAACATGATACTCAAAACTGTCACGCTTTGTGGGCAATCCCGAATCCAGAGTCCAACTACCCTGCGTCCATTCATAACGCTCTTGTGTCGTGATTTTCTGGGCCAGATCCATCCCTTTCAGGCCCGCAAAACCTCGCGCCATTTCAAGTGCCTGTTGTTCGTTTAAGGTTTCACCAGCAACCAGGCAGCCATTTAGCGCGCCTTTCTCTCTGAGAAGCCGTGTTAAACGACGAGTGTCTATATCAGCAATCCCGACAATTTTATTGTCTTGCAGGTAATCCTGTAGCGTCGCTTCACTACGCCAGTTACTAGCCAGACGAGGTAGATCGCGAATAATTAGCCCCGATGCATGAACCTGTGTTGATTCTTCATCTTCTTCATTGACGCCAGTATTGCCGATATGGGGATACGTTAAGGTAACCAGCTGTCGCGCATACGAAGGGTCGGTAAGAATTTCCTGATAGCCCGTCATTGCAGTATTGAATACCACTTCACCCACATTGTGACCGGTATAGCCAATTGATAGCCCCTGAAACAGGGTACCGTCTTCCAGTGCCAACAAGGCTGATTTGCTCACAGGTGCCTCCGCAGGGCGAAAAATTATCGAGTTTTATACATGCCCAAGCGCAACCCGAAGATATCAGGCTGATTGAACAACGGGATTGTAAAGCAAAGTAGGTAACTCGCCAAGAGATCTATGGAAAGAATTACCATTTCTTCGGCAAAAAAAAGGGCGGCACCCAAAAATAGCTAGAACGACTCTGATCGACTGGACTTCAAAAGAGGACTTTCTACCGGTAAGCGTTCAACGACCGCATAAGATTTTTTGGCCAGCGCCTTTTTGTACACAGCCAATGCTCAGGATGCTGCACGATCAGGCGCTCAATCGCCTGGTTCATTTTGACCGTGATTGCAGCTATCGCTGCCCGCTTGTCATGCTTGTCAACATCCAGGTCATTGAGCGAAATCGCCGGATGAAAAACCACCCTGAATTTTGCATCCCCGACTCTCTCGGTCACCATCGGCACCAGATCACAGCCTGTCTTCAGTGCTAACCAGGCGGGCGCTGTCGTCGTTGTCGCATCAACATCGAATAATGGGTACAACTCACCACCATCCACACGAACATCAACATGCAACCCAACGGAGCGTCCTTTCTTCAGGCTGCTGTGCATTCGGCGTAACGCATTTACCTTGGTAATAAAACCGGTTTTCATAAATGTCCGATTTGCCTGCACCATATTTTCCAGGGTGGTATTTTCAAATGGACTATAAACCAGGTCTGTTGGAAAACCATTTGCCTGGATCGCAAACCCGGAAATTTCCCAGTTCCCCAGATGCGCGGCTATAAAAATGCAGGGTTTTTCATGTGCAAGGAATACAGGGTCAGTATTTTTATTGACGATTTCAATTGATGGGCTGTCTGCTTCGAGGTTGGTAATAGACGGCATATGAGGGAATTCAGCTAACACTGCGCCAAGATTACCCCAGGCCGCCTTGCCGATCAGATCAATTTCATCCGCTGTTTTATTAGGACAAACGATGCGTAAATTCGCCAGGACATGCTTATGTTTTTTTGTTCGGGGGCCCAGCCAGGACATGAATTTTCGGCCTGTAATGGAAGCGGCTTCGGGTTTCATCGGAGACACGATAATCCATAGCAGCTTTAGCATGCCCGCTTCAATCAACCAGCTCATCTTTACCAACCAGTTGAACTGACTGTTTTTAAAAAATAGCTTGGCCATGAACCTTGATTTTCATGCTATACACATACCCTACCGGTTTTTGGCACGTGGATCCGCTATCGCTCGATCCACCCTATTTCACGAAGAAACAACACGCTACTGTTTTGTCAATCCCAGTACATCTTGCATATCAAACAATCCGGCAGGCTTTTCCATTAACCAGCCTGCTGCTCGAACGGCGCCATTGGCAAAGGTCATCCGGCTGGAGGCCTTATGGGTAATCTCCACGCGCTCGCCTTCAGCTGCAAACATGACAGTATGCTCTCCAACGATATCGCCCGCACGAATGGTTTCAAACCCGATCGTCTTTCGGTCCCGCTCACCGGTTTGACCCTCACGGCCATAAACAGCGCAGTCTGCAAGATTTCTGTTTAGCGCATCCGCGACAACCTCACCCATTCGCAAAGCCGTACCCGATGGTGCATCGACTTTATGCCGGTGATGAGCTTCGATGATTTCGATATCAACATCATCACCTAACACCTTTGCAGCAGTCGCCAGCAATTTCAAACACAGGTTAACGCCAACACTCATGTTCGGCGCAAACATAATAGCCATTGTTTCAGCCGCATCAGTTAACGCTGTTTTTTGCAGGTCATCCAGTCCAGTGGTGCCAATAACCATGCGCTTATTCGCCGCTCGGCAAATCGCAAGATTTGCCAGCGTCGCTTCCGGCCGGGTGAAATCAATCAACACATCAAAATCACCCAAAGCCTTCGATAAATCAGAAATGAGCAAAACACCTGATGCACTTGTTCCGGCAATTAACCCAGCATCACTACCCAATAAATCGTTTCCCTGGTGTTCAAGTGCAACAGTAAATTCAACATTTGTTGCCTGCTGACAAGCCTGAATCAGGCTACGCCCCATCCGTCCTGCCGCACCAGAAATTGCAATCCGTGTCATTTCAGCCATGCCGCTAACCTTTCATACCCTCAAAGAAATTTTTCACCCCATCAAGCCAGGAGGTCGCACGAGGACTGTGATGCCCACTCCCTTTCATGCTGGCATCCAGATCCCTGAGAAGGGTTTTCTGATCGTTATCCAGTTTGACCGGTGTTTCTAACGTTACCTTGCAAAGCAGGTCACCTGTGGTGCCACTACGCACCGGTTTCACTCCTTTGCCGCGAACACGGAACATCTTACCGGTCTGTGTCTCAGGAGGAATTCGCAACGAAACACGGCCATCAAGGGTTGGCACTTCAAGTTCCCCCCCCAGCGCAGCAACAGTAAAACTGATGGGGACTTCGCAATAAAGATGGCTGTCATCACGAGTAAATATCGCGTGCTCCTTAACCTGTATCTGAACGTACAGATCACCCGGAGGCCCCCCATTTTCACCCGCCTCACCTTCGTTAGCAAGACGAATCCGATCCCCCGTATCCACCCCGGCAGGCACTTTAACGGAAAGCGTTTTTTGCTTTTTGAGGCGACCGGCACCCTGGCAGTCTTTGCACGGATTACTCACAATCGAACCCGTACCACTGCAATTTGGACAGGTTTGTTGCACAGAGAAAAAGCCTTGCTGCATACGCACCTGACCATGGCCGCCACAGGTCGTGCATGGCTTGGGTTGTGTGCCTTTTTTAGCCCCGGTTCCATCACAGGTCTTACATGCCTCATAGGTAGGCACGCGGATTTTTACCGTACTCCCACCTACTGCATCTTCAAGGGATATTTTCAGGTTGTAACGTAGATCGGAGCCTCGGTAAACTCGCTGGCCACCTCGACCACCCGCTGCACCGCCGCCGCCAAAAATATCGCCAAAAACATCACCAAAAACATCACTGAAATTTCCACTGCCGCTGAACCCACCCTGACCACCACCGCCTGCTCCCATGGACGGATCAACACCGGCATGGCCAAATTGATCATAGGCTGCCCGTTTGCGTGCGTCTGATAAAATCTCCCAGGCTTCCTTGGCTTCTTTAAATTTTTCTTCTGCACTCTCATCGTCCGGGTTACGATCAGGATGATATTTCCGCGCAGCGCGCCGATAAGCCGTTTTAAGTTCAGAGTCACTCGCCGTCTTGGCGGCGCCGAGTATTTCGTAATAATCTCGTTTAGCCATAATTTATTCGTCGTTAAGTTTTCATCTATCAGAAAGGACGAATCCGGAACAGTTTGCACTGCCCGGACAAGGTTCCCTGGTTATCGTATCGAGCCGTTACTTATCGTCTTTTACTTCCTCGAACTCAGCATCAACGACGTCATCATCGGCAGATTCAGAGGACCCGGCATCACTCGCACCGTCAGCTTCAGCAGTCGCCCCATCAGCGCCTTTTTCTGCATAAAGTTTCTCGGCAATCTTACCTGATAACTCACCAAGCACCTGAGTTTTCGCTTCGATGTCTGCCTTATCATCCGCCTTCATCGCTTCCTGCAACGCGTCAATTGCATCATCAATGGACTGCTTCTCTTCCGCAGAAACCTTATCTTCACCAAGATCAGTCAGTGATTTTTTTGTTGCATGAATCAGGTTATCGGCCTGATTACGTGCATCAACCAGCTCATGGATCAGACGATCTTCATCCGCATGCGCTTCGGCGTCCTTAACCATCTGATCGACTTCATCATCTGACAGGCCACTGGATGCCTTGATAATAATGTTTTGTTCTTTACCCGTGCCCTTGTCTTTAGCTGTCACGTTAAGAATACCGTTGGCATCAATATCGAAAGCCACTTCAATCTGCGGAACACCACGAGGCGCTGGCGGAATATCCGACAAATCAAAACGTCCCAGTGATTTATTACCTGTCGCAATTTCACGCTCACCCTGCAAAACATGAACGGTAACAGCGCCCTGATTATCATCAGCTGTCGAAAATACCTGCTGCGCTTTTGTTGGGATAGTGGTGTTCTTGTCGATCAGCTTGGTCATGACCCCGCCCATCGTTTCAATCCCTAGTGAAAGCGGCGTTACATCAAGTAGTAACACATCCTTAACTTCACCACCCAGAACACCTCCCTGGATTGCAGCACCGACAGCGACCGCTTCATCGGGGTTCAAATCTTTCCGTGGTTCCTTACCGAAAAACTCTTCAACGGCTTCCTGAACCTTGGGCATACGAATCTGGCCACCAACGAGAATAACATCATCGATCTCGCCAATAGACAAACCGGCATCTTTCAGCGCTACCTTACAGGGCTCAATGGTACGCACAATCAAATCTTCAACCAGAGATTCCAGCTTGGCGCGGGTAATCTTCAGATTCAAATGCTTGGGACCCGCTGCATCTGCTGTGATATAAGGCAGGTTCACATCGGTTTGCTGGCTGGAAGACAGTTCGATTTTGGCTTTTTCAGCAGCTTCTTTCAAACGCTGCATGGCCAACGGATCGCCACGCAAATCGATCGCCTGATCCTTTTTGAACTCATCCGCAAGATAATCAATCATGCGTTTATCAAAGTCTTCGCCACCGAGGAAGGTATCCCCATTGGTAGACAGCACTTCAAATTGATGTTCGCCGTCAATTTCTGCGATTTCAATAATTGAAATATCGAATGTCCCACCACCCAGGTCATACACGGCAATCTTGACATCGCCGCGATTCTTATCCATCCCATAAGCTAATGCGGCAGCTGTTGGCTCATTAATGATGCGTTTAACTTCCAGACCTGCAATTTTACCCGCATCCTTGGTCGCCTGACGCTGTGAATCATTGAAGTAGGCCGGGACGGTAATAACCGCCTCTGTTACTTCTTCACCCAGATACTCTTCAGCCGTTTTCTTCATCTTCTGAAGAACGCGCGCAGACACTTCCGGTGGCGCCATCTTCTTTCCATTGGCTTCAACCCAGGCATCGCCATTATCGGCTTTAACAATATTATAAGGCACAAGATCCATATCTTTTTGCACTTCCGCATCTTCGAAACGACGCCCAATCAGACGCTTCACAGCGAACAAAGTATTCGTCGGGTTTGTGACTGCCTGACGCTTGGCAGCCTGCCCTACAAGCACTTCATCACCATCGGTAAAAGCAACGATAGAGGGTGTTGTGCGATCACCTTCACTGTTCTCGATAACTCTGGGTTTACCGCCTTCCATCACTGCTACACAGGAGTTGGTAGTCCCCAGATCAATTCCAATAATCTTGCCCATAATTTATTTCTCCAAAAGATACTAAATAAGTTAAAAATGTTACTTAATTTGTTAATGGGGGTGCTTGTCGTATTTTCAAGCCTGCTCGTCTAATTGACCGCCCGCCTCTTGAGGCGCCGCTTTTGACACGATAACCATCGCCGGCCTGATCAGACGATCATTCAACTGGTAGCCTTTCTGAACTACCGCCACCACCGTATTCGGCGCGACATCAGCCCGTTCCTGTATTGACATTGCTTCATGATATTCAGGATTAAATTTGTCATTTAACGGATTGATTTCCATCACTTTAAATTTTTCTAATGCGCTGGTAAGCAGCTTAAGTGTCAGCTCACTACCTTCGATTAGCTTATCCGCATTAATGCTGCCCGATTCTGCAGAAGCAGAAATCCCCATTTCCAGACTATCTTTGACCGGCAATAATTCTGCTGCAATTTTTTCCACCCCGAACTTGTGCGCATTAGCCACATCTCGCTCATTTCGCTTGCGAAGATTTTCCATATCAGCCTGCAAGCGCATGCTTTGTTCTCGGTATTCCTCCGTCTTCGCCAGCGATACATCCAGTTGTTCCTGCAAAGTGGCGCTGTCCTGCTCTTCAAGGGCAGGATCGGCGTCTCCATCGACAGCGTCCCTGTCGATCAAATCTTCAACATCACCCTGAGCGTTTTCCGTATCGGACCGATTATCGGATCCCATAATTATTCCTCTTTAATTTCAATTATTTAAAACAATAATCTAATGCATTATATCATGTCACAAGATCATGAATGCGACTCTACTCATAGCTACATGGGGCCTATTCTTTCGGATTCAAGGCCGCGGAGAGAATTTTTGCCGTCGCGTCGACAATCGGGATCACCCGCTCATACGCCATTCGGGTTGGACCAATCACACCCAACACCCCGATTACCCCATCATCAGACGAGTAGGGCGCGGTCACCAGACTGCACTCATCCAGCATCTGGTAGCCTGATTCTTCACCAATAAATATCTGCACACCCTGACCTTCGATACACTGATCCAGCAGACGGGCAATCTCGCATTTCTCTTCAAAGGCTTCAAAGAGATGCCGCAATGAAGACACATTACACAGCTCATCAAAATCCAGCAATCTGGATTGCCCAGCCATGACATAATCGCCACCACCCTCAACATCGACGAGCGCCTTGTCTGCCATCTCCAGGGCACTTTTCATCATACTATT
Organism: Gammaproteobacteria bacterium; assembly: GCA_036478835.1. Taxonomy (GTDB): domain Bacteria; phylum Pseudomonadota; class Gammaproteobacteria; order DSM-19610; family DSM-19610; genus JAZGER01. The sequence goes on from JAZGER010000102.1 coordinate 23,437, forward strand.
GAGCGTATCTCTGGCCTCTTTCATTTCCTTTAGAAGCATTGCCTTCACTTCGGTTAACAGCTTGCCAGAAAATTGCGCATTGAGATAATTCGAAATTTGCTGCAGCTCGGAAGCCGAATAATCTTTGTCCACAGTAACAACACTGTTCTGCACTTCCTCATTACTGACAACCAGTACGGCTAGTATCTTGCGCTCAGACAGCGGGAGAAATTCCACATGTTGCAGGGAAATCCGCGAGTGTCTTGGCAGCATGACGATTCCTGCCATGCGAGTAACATGCGCCAGCAGACCGGATGTCGACTCCAGCAGCTGCCTGGACTCCGTCTCAAGCTTAAGCGATTGACGCATTTCATCAATCACCTGAGTATCCAGAGGCTGCCTGACGGTTAATAGCGCATCGACAAATACGCGATACCCGGTGACCGTAGGCACCCTGCCAGCCGAAGTGTGCGGTGAGGCAACCAGCCCCAGCTCTTCAAGGTCGGACATGACATTGCGTATCGTCGCCGGACTCAATTGCAGCCCCGCCTGCCGAGCAAGTGTGCGCGAACCGACTGGCTGGCCATCACGAATATACTGCTCAGTTAGCGTTTTCAGCAATAACTGGGCACGGTCAGATAAATCAGGGAAATCAGGCATTAGCACTCACCTTCCAGGAGCGCTGATAAATTACCAATAACGGCAAAAACAGTCAATTGTTTTAACCGTTAAAAATGCATAAAAAAGTATTGGCGTAGCGGCAATGAAACGGTAGCATTAGCTGATATTTCAGGAATCAAGATGCCACAAGCCTTTACCAAGATCGGACTCATCAGCAAACCAGACGACTTACGTGTTGCCGACACGTTAACGATGCTGGCCTCGGACCTGAGCAATCGAGGCATCGCTGTCATGCTGGACGCCAGTTCTGCGAGTTATTTTACCGCTCCACCCTATCCGGTGCTCGCGCACCCAAAGCTGGGGCAGGAATGCGATTTGGCCATTGTGGTTGGCGGTGACGGCACCATACTCAGTGCTGCGCGAAACTTATCAGATAGTGATGTGCCGGTTCTTGGTGTAAATCTGGGGCGTCTTGGATTTCTTGCGGACATTTCCCCAGAGCAGACGCACACCATTTTAACTGAGATCCTTGCCGGCGAATACCAGGAAGAAGAACGCTCAATGCTACACGCCCGCATCCTTCGCGGAGGGCGTGTCATTGGAGAAAGCGATGCGCTGAATGATGTGGTTATCCATAAATGGCACATCGCTCGCATGATTGAAATGGAAACGACAATTAACGGCCTGTTTCTAAACTCACTCCGCGCTGATGGCCTGATCGTTTCAACACCGACCGGCTCAACAGCCTA
>JAZGER010000103.1:0-12286 GCA_036478835.1 Gammaproteobacteria bacterium
TGATGCAGGCTATACGATAACCACTTATACAAAAACCGGTTCATCTCCCATTTTTTCTCAATCGAGTAAGGGTGACGACAACGGTCGTATTCAGCAGAGCGTTTCCCTCGCCGTCGACCCCGTGTCACCACCTCAGCCAGGCAGGCATCATGATAGGTTCGACACAGGAGGTCAGGCGCAGGAAATTCCCCCTGGTCATCCTTGAAGTAATACGTCAAGCGAAAGGTTGTGGTATACGGCGAGCGCTCGATAATATTGAGGTGTAAATCCAGCGCACCACTCACCCGGGAAACCACCGTATCTGGTATCGTTTCTATGTTCGGTAAAAGGCGTCTGAATAGCAGGTAGTTCAACTCATAAAGCGCCATTAACCCCGGAAAAGTCCGTTTCTTATTTTCCGTTACTACAAATTGTTTATTGGTGACTAACATTAGTTAATATTAACATAGTAGAATACTAAGGATTCTAAAGTTTCCATGCGTTATAGTTATGAGTGAGACTGCTTAACTATAGCTATCGGTTAGCTGAAATGATACTTGACAAACATTATATGAACTGATTGGAAAACAATACACGTGAAAACCATTACAACCAGAACAACACCATTTGACGATCAAAAACCTGGCACCTCAGGTCTTAGAAAAAAAGTCACTGTTTTTCAGCAGCCAAACTACCTGGAGAATTTTGTTCAGTCTATATTTGACAGCCTTGACAATTTCCAGGGACAAACACTGGTCGTTGGTGGTGATGGCCGTTTTTTTAACCAGACGGCAATCCAGAGCATACTCCGTATCGCGGCTGCCAATGGCTTTAGTCGTATTCTCGTAGGTAAAGAGGGCTTACTCTCGACACCCGCTGCTTCGCATATCATTCGAAAATACCAGGCGTTCGGCGGCATCATCTTATCTGCCAGCCATAATCCGGCAGGCCCCGAGGGTGACTTCGGCATTAAATACAACATCAGTAACGGCGGCCCTGCCCCGGAAAAAATCACCGACGCGATGTACAAAAATAGCCAGACTATTTCACGCTACCTGACACTTGAAACAAATGATGTCGATTTGAGTACAATCACATCATTCAAGCTCGGTGATTGCACCGTCGAGATTGTTGACCCGGTGACAGATTATGCAGATTTGATGGAACACCTTTTTGATTTCAATCTTATCCGTTCGATTGTGAAGTCAGGCGTATTCTCCATGTGCTTTGATGCCATGCATGCGATTACCGGTCCTTATGCAACTGAAATCCTGGAACACCGCTTAAGGATGCCACCTGAAAATTTGATTAACGCAAGCCCCAAAAAAGATTTTGGTGGGGGCCACCCTGACCCCAATCTCGTTTATGCAAAACAGTTAGTGGATAAACTTTACGGAACCAACGCACCAGACTTTGGTGCAGCGTCAGATGGCGATGGCGACCGCAACATGATTTTAGGCCGTAAATTTTTCGTCACACCCAGCGATAGTCTCGCAATACTCGCTGCTAATGCCCACCACATGCCCGGGTATCGTCAGGGCATTACGGGTATTGCCCGATCTATGCCAACTAGCCAGGCCGCAGATCGAGTTGCAGAACGCCTGGGAATCGAATGCTATGAAACGCCCACTGGCTGGAAGTTTTTTGGCAACCTGCTTGATGCCGGGAAAGTCACGCTCTGTGGTGAAGAAAGCTTTGGGACGGGCTCAGATCATGTCCGCGAAAAAGATGGGCTCTGGGCCGTCTTATTCTGGCTGAATCTACTCGCAGTGCGCAACGAATCCGTAGAAACCATCGTGCAGAAACACTGGGGAATTTATGGCCGAAATTATTATTCGCGCCACGATTACGAAGGCGTTAACGCTGACCCTGCGCATGAGCTTATCGACAAACTCCGCAAACAAAATGGGCAGTTAGCTGGAAAGCGATTTGGAGATTACGAAGTTGCCTTTAATGACGACTTTTCTTATGAAGACCCCGTCGATCATTCAATCAGTGAGCAACAGGGTATCCGCATCGGCTTTACTGATGGATCCAGAATCGTCTACCGTCTGTCTGGGACGGGTACCGAAGGCGCAACCTTACGTTTATATGTTGAGCGTTACGAACCCGACACGGCCAAACAAACACAGGGCACTCAGGAAGCGCTGGGGGATTTAATCCGTATTGCTGATGAAATTGCGGGCATCAAACACCACACTCAACGTGAACAGCCTACTGTTATCACCTGATAATGCCAGACATCAAACAACAGGCGTTCATTCGTAAGCTTCGCAAGCATATCCCGGCCAGTTGTATACTCAGTGAATCAGCCGACCTGTTGCCTTATGAATGTGATGGCTTGTCTGCTTACCGACAAACCCCATGGCTAGTTGCCTTACCGGAAACGGCAGCGCAGGTTCAGGGTATTGTCCGCTGCTGTCACGAGTCCAGTATCGCTATTGTTGCTCGCGGTGCGGGAACCGGCTTATCAGGCGGTGCACTCCCCATCAATAATGGCTTATTACTCAGTCTGGCGAAGTTGAAAGATATTCTCTCTATTGACCCAGCAAACCGGCTGGCAACGGTTCAGCCTGGCGTGAGAAATATCGCCATCACACAGGCGGCTTCAAAATATGGCTTATATTATGCCCCAGACCCCTCCTCGCAAATTGCCTGCTCCATCGGCGGCAATGTCGCAGAAAATGCAGGGGGTGTTCACTGCCTGAAATATGGTCTTACCGTTCATAACATTGCCAGCCTGAAAATCATTACCATCGAGGGCGAACAGCTCACGATTGGCAGTGCTGGTTTTGACTCACCTGGCTATGACCTACTGGCTTTATTAACCGGCTCCGAAGGGCTGCTCGGTATCATTACCGAAGTTACTGTCCGGCTGTTACCTGCACCCGAATTTGCGCAGGTTATTCTCGCGTCTTTTAGTACCGTGGAAGCCGCTGGCGATGCCGTCACTGCGGTCATTTCTTCCGGGATCATCCCTGCTGGTCTGGAGATCATGGACCATCTGGCGATACGCGCTGCCGAAGACTTTGTTCATGCTGGCTATCCTGTAGATGCTGCCGGACTCCTTCTGTGCGAACTGGATGGCGCTAAAACAGAAGTAATCAGCCAGATGGAGTCCGTGAAAGAGACACTGCAAAAAGCCGGTGCAAACAGTCTACTTATCGCTAAAGATGAAGCCGAACGACAACGGTTCTGGGCGGGCCGAAAAGCTGCCTTTCCTGCGGTTGGCAGGCTGGCGCCCGATTATTACTGCATGGACGGCACCATCCCTCGCAAACATCTTGGCAAGGTTCTAGCCACTATTAGTCAATGGTCTGCAGAATACGGTTTACCTGTGGCAAACGTTTTCCATGCGGGTGATGGCAACCTTCACCCTCTGATACTCTACGATGCGAACAAACCTGGAGAGCTGGAAAGAACAGAAGAATTTGGTGGCCGTATTTTAGAGCTTTGCATCAGCGTTGGCGGCACGATCACCGGCGAGCACGGTGTCGGGATGGAAAAAATAAACCAGATGTGTAGCCAGTTTACTGCAGCCGAACTGCAGCAATTTCATGCAATCAAAGCAGCCTTTGACCCAGAAGGGTTGCTCAACCCAGGGAAGGCCATCCCTACCCTGGTGCGCTGCGCCGAATTTGGGCAAATGCATGTTCATCAGGGTGCGCTACCTTTCCCGGAACTGGAACGCTTTTGAGTATTATCGAACAATTACGGGAAACGGTCCTCGACGCTTACAAGAGTAAAACACCGTTAGCGATCACAGGCGGTCGCTCAAAAACCTTCTTTGGTCGCTCTATCGAAGCCACACCTCTGGAAGTGGCTTCCAACACGGGCATTATTAACTATGAACCCAGCGAACTGGTTATCACCGTCCGTGCTGGCACCCGATTAAGCGAGATTGAAACGGCTCTCGCTGAACACAGACAAATGCTGGCATTTGAACCCCCTCATTTTGGAAAAACCGCCACGCTGGGTGGCACAATAGCCTGCGGGTTTTCTGGTCCTCGTCGCGCATCGGCAGGAGCAGCGCGGGATTTTATTCTCGGGACAAAGATCATTAACGGTAAGGGGGAGTTACTTAAATTTGGCGGACAGGTCATGAAAAATGTTGCTGGATATGATGTATCGCGCCTCATGACAGGCGCCCTCGGCACGCTGGGTGTTTTAACTGAGCTCTCTTTAAAAGTGCTCCCTATGCCGGAAAAAGAAACGTCGCTTTGTTTTGAATGCAGCGAGCAAACTGCATTGGACCTCCTGCAACAATGGCTTGGGGAGAATCAACCCCTGTCAGCCAGCAGTTTTTATCGGGGGACACTGTGCGTCAGACTATCTGGCTCAGCTCAAGCAATTGACCAAACAGTCCAGTCCCTGGGGGGTGACACGTTAGAGCAAGCCAGCGAGCACTGGTTATCTCTTCGAGAGCAAACGCACCATTTCTTTAAAAAAGATCAACCCCTGTGGCGGGTGAGCCTGCCTCCAGCCACTCCTGCTCAGGCTATCATCGATGCCGACAGTCTGTTTGAATGGCACGGTGGACAACGCTGGATTACAGGCGATATTGACAATATAAACACATATTATTCAGATAGTTATAAAACATTCTTTAGAAATAAGATAAATAATACGCCTTTCCAGCCACTTCCCGCCCCCCTGCTGTCATTACACCAACGAATCAAGCAGGCAATGGACCCTGAGGGCATCCTGAATCCCGGTAAAATACACAAGGACTTTTAAAGCGTGCAAACCCGACTCAGTGAACACCACCGACACACTGACTATGGCCAGGAAGCTAACCGCATTCTGCGCAAGTGCGTTCACTGTGGGTTCTGCAATGCCACCTGCCCGACTTATCAGATTCTCGGCGATGAGCGGGATGGGCCGCGCGGCCGCATATACCAGATTAAAAACTTCCTGGAAGGCGAAGATTCGGCAGATCAGCTTCTGACTCATCTCGACCGCTGCCTGACGTGCCGCGCCTGTGAAACCACCTGTCCATCGGGCGTTGAATACCATTCCCTGCTTCACATTGGGCGACAACTCGCAGAAGAAAACACACAACGAAGCTGGCTCGAACAAACAAAACGCACGGTAATACTCACCCTATTACCCAACAAAAAACTGTTCGGCGCGTTAATGAAATTAGCTCGCTTTGCCCGGCCCATCCTTCCAGCCCAAATAAAACGAAAAATTCCACCCGCCACTCAGAAAAACGACTTCATTCCTCGCCAGCACAAGCGGTTTGTTATTTTACTCGAAGGCTGCGTCCAGCCTGATCTGGCACCCAATATCAATCATGCGACACGCAGAGTCCTGGATAAGCTCGGCATTGCAACCGTCAGTTCGCCGCTCGCCGGCTGTTGTGGAGCACTGCCTTACCATCTGAGCGAAACCGAAAAAGCCAGGGAGATGGCACGACGAAATATCGATGCCTGGTGGCCGATGGTCAAAGATGAAGCCGAATCAATTTTAATAAATACAAGCGGTTGCACGCCAATGGTAAAAGATTACATTAGCTTATTTCCTGACGATTCAAACTACAGAAACAAAGCAAAACGGGTAAGCGATCTCGCCATCGATATCAGCGAATACCTGGCCAAGCAAGATCTGTCCAGGCTCACCACCAAGAAGCCCAAACGGGTTGCGTTTCAGTCGCCCTGCAGCCTCCAGCATGCCCAGCAAATCACCAACCTCGTTGAGCCGATCCTCAAACAGGCTGGCTTTGAATTAACGACAATCAGTGACCCTCACCTCTGTTGCGGGTCAGCAGGCACCTATTCTCTGCTTCAACCAAAGTTATCTAAACAATTACGCGATAATAAATTACAATCGATAGAAGAAGACGATCCCGAGATTATCGCCACCGCCAATATTGGCTGCATGATGCATCTGGCGGAAAAAGCCACTGTTCCCGTCAAACACTGGATCGAACTGCTAGATGAAAAAGAATCATTATAAGAGAAACCCATGAACACACCCATACTCCCGTTAGTGGTCGAACCCAAAGAGCTGGCAGACCAGCTGCAAAATCCGAATCTTGCACTCATACACATCACCAAACCCGAGGTTTATTCAAAGCATCATCTCCCTGGCGCACGCTTTGTTGCAGGGTCCCGTTTTGTGCGTATTGAAAAGCCCATTATGGGGCTGCTGCCAGATCTGACCACGCTATCCACACTGCTCTCCTCTCTGGGCATCAATAACGACACTCACATCGTGGCCTACGATGATGAAGGCGGCGGTTGGGCCGGGCGTTTACTCTGGACACTGGATGTTATTGGGCACCGCCATTTCTCCCTGCTCAATGGTGGTCTCGTTGCCTGGTTTAACGAAGGTTTCCCGGTCGACCAGGCGCAGGTTGAACCAGTACCCGACCAATACAATATTGCGGGCACTACATCGGCTCAATCCAGCTGCGAATACATTATGTCCCGTCTTGGTGCAGCAGATTTTGCCTTACTCGATAGCCGAACCCCAGATGAATTCAATGGCGTTAAAAAACTGGCGTCACGCGGCGGCCACATTCCGGGAGCTGCCAACCTCAACTGGCTGGATACTATGGACAAAAGCCGCAATATTCGCTTCCTCCCCGATGCCGAGTTACGCGCTCAACTGGCATCCCGCGGCCTGACCCCGGATAAGGAAATTGTTTGTTACTGCCAGTCTCACCACCGATCATCGCATGCGTATATCATGCTAAAGAAACTGGGTTACGAGCGCATAAGTGGGTATCCCGGCGCCTGGTCTGAATGGGGTAATCGCCCGGATACACCTCTGGGATAGCTTATTCTTTGCATGCAGCCTACCGGTCCCCATTAAAAATCTACGGAACCCTTTAAAATGTCGAAAATACTGATTATCACTTTTGCCCTGCTCTCACTTCAGGGCTGCCTGGGAACGCTGGTGGGGACTGCTGCAGATGTCGTGATTGAAACGGCTAAAATCCCATTTAAAGTGACGGGTGCGGCGATCGATCTAATGACAGATGATGAAAAAGAAGAAAAGGGAAAAGATGATTAAAGCGAGTACAACAACCGGTTATTGAAATAGCGCTGGCTCAGAGATGAGAGACTAATTTGGCGTTCGGTACGGCCACCCTGACCGCACTCGCAATTTCGAAGCTTTTTCTAAACTCAGGCTTTAGCGAGACCCACAGGAGGTTAATTTCGACCTTAACTTCAGCAAACACAACAGAGTGGTTATACCGACTCAAGACGAGCTGAATATCCTTCGTAACCTTGCTTATCGCCGCCTCTGGCTTACGGTTCAAGCCGGGTAATATCATCATAAAATCAGCAAGCGCCTTTCCATTTTCATCCACCGCAGGCGCCCGCATTCGCAAAGGCTCAGATGCATCTAATAGTGGGTAATGGCTTTTTCTTGGCAGTGACATAATAACTCTTTTCGGACTCCACGTAAGAAACTATAATCTATTATTAGAAACGTTGATATATCTTCATCAGCATGTTCTGAAATACTATCGTATACCGATCGTGTAAATTTATTGTGATAACATCGACATAGTTAACATTCAACACCAAGCAAACCATTTGACTAAAACATTCAAAGCACTAGGAAGCTCGTTATTCAGCAGTTTCAGGGATCTATTACCCGTGATCCTCGTTGTGCTTTTCTTTCAGCTCATCGTATTACAACAATCGCTTCCTGATCTTGGGCAGCTAGTGATCGGCATGCTTTTGGTCATACTTGGCCTGACTTTTTTTATCAATGGCCTGGAAATGGCGCTATTCCCTATCGGTGAATCGCTTGCATTCGCGCTCGCCAAAAAAGGCAGCCTTTTCTGGTTACTGACCTTTGCATTTTTTCTGGGCTTTGGCACCACTGCCGCTGAGCCCGCCCTGCTTGCCGTTGCTGAGGAGGCCGCCAAGATTGCAGCCGCCGCCGGCGCAATAGGCACTTCCGAAATCGCGCAGCAAAAGTATGCCCAGGGATTGCGTCTGACCGTGGCCTTTTCAGTTGGCTTCGCCATCCTCCTTGGTGTCGTCAGGATTTTGAAAGGCTGGCCAATGCACTGGCTGATAATTATTGGCTACACCATTGTTGTGGTGATTACTTTTTTCGCCCCCAAAGAAATTATTGGTATCGCCTATGATTCTGGCGGTGTGACAACCTCTACAATCACCGTTCCTCTCGTCACTGCACTCGGTGTTGGCCTCGCCTCGTCAATACGCGGTCGAAACCCCATGATCGATGGATTTGGGCTTATTGCCCTGGCGTCACTCACACCCATAATATTTGTTTTAATCTACGGGATGATTGTACAGTGATCCCAGTCAGCGACTTTGTCGACACACTCCTGGGCACATTACGCGATGTGACGCCTATTGTATTGATGATTGCAATTTTTCAACTGTTCGTTATTCGCAAACCGATACCTAATTTCAAACGTGTTTTAATCGGCGCAGTTTACGTCATCATAGGACTTTCCCTTTTCCTGCTAGGCCTTGAAAAGGCCTTATTCCCTATCGGCCGATTAATGGCCAGTCAACTGACTGACCCTGCTTTTATCTATGCCGGGGTAGAAAGACTCAATCACCTGATGCACTGGTCAGATTACGCATGGGTGTACGCTTTCGCTTTTGCGATAGGGTTTTCAACAACCATCGCCGAACCCTCCTTACTTGCAGTCGCCATGAAAGCCAATCAAGTCTCCGCGGGCGCTATTGGTATCTGGGGCTTACGCATCGCTGTCGCGATCGGAGTTGCTGTGGGTATTTCACTGGGAACCTATCGAATCGTGACAGGGCTACCCATCCACTATTTCATTAGTGTCGGCTATATTGTCGTTGTCATCCAGACTTTTTTCGCTCCCCGGCTTATCATTCCGCTAGCTTACGACTCAGGCGGTGTCACAACGTCTACTGTGACTGTTCCACTGGTTGCCGCTCTTGGCCTGGGTCTTGCTGAAACAATCCCGGGTAGAAATGTATTAATCGATGGCTTTGGCCTCATTGCATTCGCCAGCCTGTTCCCTATTATGAGCGTTATGGCCTACGCACAAATTTCAGAGTTCAGGAATAAGCACCTGAAAACATCCGATGAGTAATTTATGAGAAACCATCATGCACTTTAAATTGATAATCGCTTTTGTTAACGACACCGAGACCGACCTGGTCATGGATGCTGCGCGAGAAACAGGCGCAACCGGCGCGACAGTAATCAGTAATGCTCGCGGTGAAGGCATCAAAAAATCAAAAACTTTTTTTGGGCTATCTCTGGATACACAACGTGATGTTCTCCTCTTCCTGGTGGAAGAACATCTCTCTCGCCACATTATTGAAAAGATTTCTGAAGTCGCAAAATTTGATGAAAACCCCGGTAGTGGTATCGCTATCCAGATAGATGTAGAAGATGCCGTTGGGGTACAACATCAAATCAACCAACTGGTGGAACGCGTGGAGGACCAACTATGAAAGCTGGAAAATTAATTCGTGTACGCGATGTCATGAAACATAATTTTGACCTGATCGATGGAAAAATGACGGTGAATGACGCCTTAAAAGCCATGGTCCATACTGAAACCAAAACATTTCTGGTCGAAAAACGCGATGAAGATGATGAATACGGCATGGTACTGTTATCTGATATTGCCAAACAGGTGTTGGCAAAAGACCGTCCACCTGAACGAGTAAACATCTATGAAATAATGACCAAACCCGTTATTTCTGTGCTTCCAGATATGGACATTAGATACTGCGCCCGCCTGTTTGAACAGTTTGGTATTTCACGCGCACCTGTCATCGAAAACAAGAAGCTATTGGGTATCGTCAGTTACACCGACATGGTCTTACGGGGCTGGCTGGAACAGAGCAAATAGTACGATGAGTTCCCAACACCAGAAAATCGAATGCCCTAACTGTGGACATGCCATTGATGTCAACGACTTACTCTATCATCAGGTTAACGAAGAATTAAAGAAAAAATATAACGATGACCTCGCCAGAGAAAACAACCGGGTTCAATCAAAGCTACAATCTCTTAATAATGACCGCGAAGCCCTGGAAAAAGAAAAACAAGAACAAACCGAGCTTATCGACTCGGCAATAAAAACAGGCGTTAAGAAAAAAGAAAGCCAGTTAAAAACCCAGCTTAAACAACAGCTGGAAGACGAGCAGTCTGAGGTCATGAAGTCTCTGAACGACGAGCTCTCCAGCAAGTCATTGCAACTAAAAGATTTTAACAAGGCAAAATCTGACCTTGAAAAAGTTAAACGTGAAAAAGATGAACTAAAAGGTGCTATTGAAGCTGATGCAGAAAAGCGCCTGACGTTGAAACTTGCCGAAGCACGCGAAACTATCGCCAAAAACGTTGAAGAACAGTCATATTTAAAAATATCAGAAAAAGAAAAGATTATTGAGCAACTCCATCAGCAGTTAAAAGATGCGCAGCGTAAAGCTGAACAGGGATCCGTACAATTACAGGGTGAGGTTCAGGAGCTTGCTATTGAAAAATGGCTATCCACCACTTTTGTACTGGATACCATTGAAGAGATAAAAAAAGGTGCCCGTGGTGCGGATTGCCTGCAAACAATCAACACACGTGGTCAACAGAACTGCGGCACCATCTATTATGAAAGCAAAAGAACCAAAGCCTTCCAGGCGGGCTGGATTGAGAAATTCAAAAATGACATCAGGGATAAGAACGCTGACATAGGCGTTCTGGTCACTGAGTGCATGCCCATAGATATGAAACGAATGGGTCAACGTGAAGGCATCTGGGTCTGCTCCTTCGAAGAATTCAAGGGCCTGGCAGTCGTGTTAAGAGAGTCTGTCGTCCAATTAAGCGACGCCTTAACCACTCAGGAAAATAAAGGTGAAAAAATGGGGATGTTGTATGACTTTCTGACAGGCAATGAATTTAAACTACAGATTGAGGCGATTGTTGAAGGCTTCACACAAATGCAGTCTGATCTCGAAGCCGAAAAGCGCGCGATGCAGGGGATCTGGAAAAAACGTGAAAAACAGATTCAAAAAGTCCTGTTGAATACCAATCACATGTACAGCTCAATCAAAGGTATTGCAGGTAATGCTATTCAATCGATTCCATTACTTGAGCTAAATGACGACCAAACGCCCGAATAAAAAACCAGGGGCGCTAGATGAGATCTTCATCGAAGTAGATTATGTTCAAATGATCGGGTTTGAGACGCCAATTATTGTCTGTAGCGACTTTATGGCGAAACTGAAAATTATTTCTCGCATTTCATTTTAAATCATTCAATGGGTAGTGAAGCTTCTGCAGCATAGAACCCGCTATGTTTTCGAAGTTTCTAACATCAGCCTGGCTTAAAAATTGTTTATAGCGCCCAATATGACTACTATCCAGTCGCTCCCTGACTTTATGTTTCCACTGAAGAAACTCAATAGGCTCGGATTCATCTTTATGATAATCCAGCATGTTAGTTGAAAAATCCAGCCCAAGGAAGTTTGTGACACCTGCTAGCGTCGCACGTGTGTTCAGAATCAAATCTTCGTATCGAACAATAAAAACATCATCTTGATTAATATTATTAAAAAATGATAAGGCTTTATTATTATTATCCGACCATTCACGCGCTATATCATCAATAGTATCTGGCAATACTGGCGCATAATCTGACGTGATTTTTTTACGGTTCAACTCTCGATATGAACAGGCTACATCACGACCATCACGCGTAATCAGAATTAATTTACACGCTGGAAACAACGCTTTCATTGTGGGGATATAGTCGATATAAAAATTATTTTTATCCCCCCAGATTTTAATTTTTTTCCCAATAGACTGACCATAAAACCTGTACACAAGGTTACAAATTTCCTGGTAATTATCAGGCTTGTGTTGCTTCACAAAAGCTATTAGTTGAACTGCATCTATTTCCCAGGTATCCATTTTTCTCGAAGCTAGAATATCCTGTATAACAGCATCCAGACTGCCGTCTCTACGACACCAGTTTCGGTGTTCGTTATATAACCATAGGGCGAATCCACATTCTGGCGGCACACAAATTTCCGGGTGTGCATGAAGCATAAGCCGAAAAATCGTTGTTCCTGACCTCGGGTTTCCAATAATAAAAAATTGACTATCATTCATAATAGAGTAAAACCGTAGAAATATTCACATACTATCAGGAGACGCCCTATGAATACACGAACTGCGAATCTCATCATCACCGCTCAGGAAGTTACTGAAGGCGCTGGCGTCAAAGTATTTCGCACTATTGGGACTGCCGCCCTGAAAAACCTTGACCCGTTTTTAATGCTGGATAATTTCAGCACCGATAACCCGGATGATTACCTGGCAGGGT
>JAZGER010000104.1:0-4856 GCA_036478835.1 Gammaproteobacteria bacterium
CCTGAACTATTGGTGGCATCATGATGGCAGCAATGAAGCAGACAGAACTGCGTGGTGAGTTGAGGTTGAGCGAAGCGATGTCTTCACACACCAGCTGGCGTGTCGGCGGCCCGGCAGACCAATGGTATAAACCGGCTGACCTTGATGACCTGCAGGTATTTTTACAGCAGATGAACCCGCAGGAGTCGATTTACTGGGTGGGTCTGGGCAGTAACTTACTGGTGCGTGATGGTGGCATTCGCGGCACGGTGATTCTTCCCTTTGGTGGATTGAATACACAGGCAAACATCGGGGGAAACACACTGCGTTTAGGTGCAGGTGTGAGTTGTGCAAAAGCTGCCCGCTTCTGCGCTCGTGCGGATCTGGTTGGTGCTGAATTTCTGGCAGGAATCCCTGGCACCATTGGCGGTGCGCTGGCCATGAATGCGGGTGCTTTCGGTGGGGAAATTTGGCCGCTGGTTGAGTCAGTCGAGATGATTAATAGTAATGCTGTGTTGACTCGGCATGACGCAGAGTCTTTCGATGTGTCCTATCGAACAGTGACGGGTTATCGTGATGACGAGTGGTTTGTTAGTGCTGATTTAAAACTCCAATCCGGTGATGGTCAGGCGGCACTAAAACGCAGTAAACAACTGCTTGAGCAGCGAGGAAAAACGCAACCTGTTAGTGAGCCAAGCTGTGGGTCTGTTTTTCGTAACCCTGAAACAGATCATGCAGCGCGGCTGATCGAAAGTTGTGGGCTTAAAGGCGAGCGTATCGGTGGTGCCCAGGTTTCACGGATGCATGCAAATTTTATTGTCAATCGCGGTTCTGCCAGCGCTAATGATATTGAATCGCTGATTACCTATGTTCAGAAAGCCGTTGCTAGTGAAACCGGTATTCAGTTGAAAACTGAAGTCAAGATTATTGGTGAGAGATTATGATGACGGCGGTAACTCCATCTTCAGAAACCTTTGGTAGAGTTGCTGTCCTGATGGGTGGTTCATCGGCAGAGCGCGAAATCTCTCTGCAAAGTGGAGCCGCAGTTTTGCAGGCATTACTTGATTCTGGTGTTGATGCTGTTTCTATAGATACGCAGCATACACAGGCGCTGTTAGAGGCGCTTAAAACGCAGCAAGTTGACCGCGTTTTTAATGCGCTGCATGGGCGCGGCGGAGAAGATGGTGTGGTGCAGGGTTTTCTTGAGTTAATGGGAATCCCCTGCACGGGCAGTGGTGTGTTGGGCTCAGCGCTGTCGATGGATAAATACAAAACCAAGCAAATCTGGATGGCGTCAGGATTGCCAACCCCCGATTGTGTGTTAATCGAGTCCAGAGATGATCTGGATGTCGTTACGAATACCATTGGGTTCCCCTGCATTATTAAACCCGTGCATGAAGGCTCGAGTATCGGTATTAGCAAAGTGGATTCGTCTGATGGCCTCGATAAAGCCTGGGAAAATGCGCATGGCCATGATCAGATGTTAATTGCAGAGGAATGGATCGTAGGGCAGGAATACACAGCCGCCATATTAGGTAGAGAATCATTGCCGCTGATTAGACTACAAACGCCCCATACTTTTTACGATTACGAAGCAAAGTATCAATCGGAGTCAACACAGTACCACTGCCCCTGTGGGTTAGAGGCGCCGCTCGAAGAAAAGTTGAAAGGGTTATGTCTGCAAGCATTCGATGCTCTGGATACCACCGGCTGGGGACGTGTTGACTTTATGCTGGATGATAGTGAACAACCCTGGTTAATTGAAGTGAACACGGTGCCTGGAATGACTCACCATAGCCTGGTGCCCATGGCAGCGAAGCAGGCGGGCATTGGAATGAATGAGCTTGTCTGGAAGATTCTCGAGACCAGTGTGCGGGGAGAATCCTCATGACAATGGCTCGGTCTGCAGCTGCTCAAAAGCAAACCCATTTTTCTTTGCCTTATAAAGAAAAATGGATGCCGGTTTTGACAAGGCTATTGTTGATTGCGGTATTGGTTTTCGTTGTCTGGAGTATCTGGCAATGGGTGCAGGATCCAGCCAGCCTGCCTTTGAAAAATATCAATGTCGAGGGTGATCTTGCCCGCTTGCAAAAATCTGATCTCCAGCAAGTGATGCAGCCGTATACCCATCGTGGTTTTTTTACGTTAGATGTGAATAGTCTTCAGGAAAAGCTTGAACAATTGCCCTGGGTTGAGCGGGCGACAGTGCGGCGTATCTGGCGCGATACGTTGAATGTTCATGTCACTGAGCAGCGGGCAGTTGCTTACTGGGGTGCGGATGCGTTTCTGAATCAGAGTGGAGACGTCTTTACCCCTATCGAAAAGGTAGAGGCGCAATCATTACCTGTCCTGCATGGGCCGGACGGTCATGAGGCTCAGGTATTACAGTTGTATAAAACGATGAATTTAATGTTGGAGTCTATCGGTCAGGCTGTCCAGGCGCTGGACATGGATGCGCGTAGAGCATGGCATCTGCAACTGACGAACAGTATTTCAATCGAACTTGGGCGCATCAATATGCGGGCACGATTGCAGCGGTTTATCCAGGCCTACCCCGTTGTTCTGGCCTATGCAGCAGAACGCATTGAATCAATCGATTTACGCTACAGCAACGGATTTTCTGTGCGCTGGAAACTTGAAAACAGTCACGGACAGGCGAGCTAATTAATGTCGAAAAAAATGGATAAGAACATGATCGTCGGGCTGGATATTGGTACATCCAAGATTGTTGCCATCGTCGGTGAAGTGTCGCCAGAAGGTGATATAGAAATTATTGGAATCGGCTCGAACCCGTCAAAGGGTTTAAAGAAAGGTGTGGTGGTGAATATTGAATCCACTGTGCATTCGATTCAGCGCGCAGTCGAGGAGGCAGAGTTAATGGCAGGTTGTCAGATTCACTCTGTTTATGCGGGGATTGCCGGGAGTCACATTCGCAGCCTGAACTCACATGGCATTGTGGCGATACGCGATAAAGAAGTGACGGCGTCTGATGTTGAACGAGTGATTGATGCCGCGCGAGCTGTGGCGATACCTGCTGACCAGCGCATTCTGCATATTTTGCCGCAGGAATTTATCATCGACGATCAGGATGGCATTAAAGAGCCGGTGGGAATGTCGGGTGTGCGTCTGGAGGCAAAGGTCCACATGGTGACTGGAGCCGTTAGCTCAGCACAAAACATTGTCAAGTGTGTTCGACGTTGCGGACTGGAAGTTGACGACATCATTCTTGAGCAGTTGGCCTCCAGTTCTGCAGTGTTGCTTGAAGATGAAAAAGAGCTGGGTGTTTGTCTGGTAGATATAGGCGGCGGGACAACAGATATTGCGGTCTTTACTGACGGCTCCATTCGTCACACGGCGGTTATCCCGATTGCCGGAGATCAGGTGACGAATGATATTGCCGTCGCTTTACGAACGCCGACACAAAATGCAGAAGAAATAAAAATTAAATATGCCTGTGCTCATCGAGGACTGGCAACCAGTGATGAAACGATAGAAGTGCCCAGTGTGGGTAATCGTTCGGCAAGACGGCTGGCAAGACAAACCCTGACAGAAGTTGTAGAGCCACGCTATGAAGAATTATTAGGCCTGATACAGGCTGAATTACGCCGCAGCGGATTTGAAGATTTAATTGCTGCCGGCATCGTAATGACCGGAGGGAGTTCGAAGATTGAGGGGTTAATTGATCTGGCGGAAGAGATATTTCATATGCCGGTTCGATTAGGTTTGCCGCGAGATGTTACCGGGCTGGCAGATGTTGTGCGAAATCCGATTTATGCCACTGGCGTAGGCTTGCTGTTATTCGGTTCTAAAAATCGGTCTCAGAAATCTCGCGACTCTGAGTTTAGCGGTGGTATCAAAGGTGTTTGGGATCGAATGAAAAACTGGTTCCAGGGAAATTTTTAATGATTTGTTGTTTTCGATATTTTGTATTTTTTACTCTAGAGGAGAAGTCACATGTTTGAACTTATGGATTCTTATAGTCAAAACGCTGTAATCAAGGTGATTGGTATTGGTGGCGGCGGTGGTAATGCGGTGCAGCATATGGTCGAGGCAGACATCGAAGGTGTCGATTTTATCTGTGCCAATACAGACTCGCAGGCGCTTGAGAGTATGAATGCGCGCACGACGTTACAGTTGGGGAAAAGCATCACTAAAGGTCTGGGTGCTGGTGCTAATCCTGATATCGGCCGTCAGGCTGCCATGGAAGATCGCGACCGCATTCAGGAAGTGATTACAGGGTCTGACATGTTATTCATTACGGCTGGCATGGGGGGTGGTACAGGGACCGGTGCAGCACCTGTTGTCGCTCAGGTGGCGAAAGAAATGGGTATATTAACCGTGGCCGTTGTCACTAGACCCTTTCCTTTTGAAGGTGGTAAGCGTTTAAATTCTGCCGAGTTAGGTATTAGCGAATTAAGTCAATATGTCGATTCGTTGATCACTATTCCTAATGAAAAACTGTTATCTGTGCTGGGTAAAGATGTCAGTTTGCTGAGTGCCTTTAAGTCCGCGAACAATGTGTTATTAGGTGCAGTGCAAGGTATTGCTGAGTTAATTACCCGACCAGGTTTGATTAATGTCGATTTTGCTGACGTGCGTACAGTGATGTCTGAAATGGGGATGGCCATGATGGGTTCCGGTTCTGCCAGTGGTGCGGAACGTGCTCGCGAAGCATCTGAAGCCGCTATCAATAGTCCACTGTTAGAAGATATCGATCTGATGGGCGCGCACGGCATTCTGGTGAATGTGACTGCTGGACTGGATTTATCCATTGGTGAGTTTGAAGAAGTGGGTAATACAGTGAAAGAGTTTGCCTCAGAAAATGCCACCGTTGTTGTTGGTACCGTCATCGATCCTGATATGCAGGAAGATTTACG